>JAYTFQ010000102.1:0-10311 GCA_043734225.1 Anaerolineales bacterium
GCCGCTCCCTCGCTCCCCCGCTCCCCCACTCTTTCTTTCTCTCTCTTTCTCTTCTGCCTTTCCTAACATGCAAACAAACGGTTGCATGTTTTTCCGTTCTGCCCTATAATGCAACCAAGGAGTTGCCAAATGAGCGACAATCGCATTGAAAAACGCATTGCACTGAAAGCCCCGATATCCCGCGTCTGGCGGGCCTTGACCAACCACGATGAATTCGGCCAATGGTTTGGCTGCCAGCTCGAAGGGCCGTTCGTAGTGGGAACAACCGTGCGCGGCAAGATCACCGCCCCCGGCTACGAACACCTGCCCTGGGCGGTGGATGTGAAGCAGATGGAGCCGGAGCGCTTGTTCGCGTTCACCTGGCATCCCGGCGCCGTCGATCCGGCGGTCGACTACTCCACCGAAACGCCCACCCTGGTCGAGTTCCGGCTGGAAAGCACCCCGGACGGCACGCTGCTGCGGGTGACCGAATCCGGCTTTGAGAACATCCCGGCCAACCGCCGTCTGGAAGCTTTCCGCATGGACGAGGAAGGCTGGATTGAGCAACTGGCCAACATCGCCCGGCATGTCGACTAGCGCGCTCGCCCACGGCTTCTTCGTCCAGGCGCCGCTGTTCGCCGCGCTGGGCAACCCCACCCGGCTGTCATTGGTGGACCGGCTGTGCCGCGAATCCTGGCCGTCGATTTCGAAATTGGCCCAGGGCACCGGCCTCACCCGCCAGGCGGTGACCAAGCATCTGCAAATTCTGGAACGCGCCGGGCTGGTGCGCCGCGTGCGCCAGGGGCGCGAGACCCTGTTCGAGCTCGACGCGGCGCCCATCGAGACGATGACGCAGTACCTGGGCCTGGTCTCCGGCCAATGGGACAAGAAACTGTCAAACTTGAAGAACTTTGTGGAGCAACAGAGGGCGGAAAATTGAGTTCGGTCCTCACGGCGCCGGGGCGGCCCCATCGCATCCAGCGCCTGATCGATAATGCGCTTGGTCAGATCTCACATGCTGGCCTAGTCGCCAGTAAAACCGATCTCCGTCTGGCTGTGGTGCGTGAGGTAAATCGTGTCGATGAGGGCATCAGGGGTTGGTAGGGGCGGACCTATGTGTCCGCCCCGAGGTTGGCAGACAGTCTAAGCCCCAGCCGCCCCGTTCTCCAACATCAGCGCCGCCCGCGTCAGCCCAGTCAGGCTGCTGCTCACCTCCGCCTTCAGCAGCGGCCGCTTCACGTCCGGGTCGGTCATCTCCGCCCCGGCCTTCTCCACCGCCAGGGTCTGGTTGGCCATCACCAATTCCACCAGCGCGTCCACGTCGCGCGTGCCGTCCAGGAACGGCAGCAAGTACCACGACAGCGTCCCCAGCCGCACCGGCCGCTGGTAGGCGTTGGTCACGCTCCGGCTGCGCAGCGCCTCATAGCGCGCCGAGGCCAGCGCCAGCGGCCGCGCGCCCGGCTTGGCCGTCGCGGCCAGCGCCGGCGCCCAGGCGTGAAAATCAATCAGGTCGCTGGTGGCCGTGTGGCCTTGCAGCAGGTTGATGCCCAGCACGTCCGCCTCGCGCGTCAGGATCACCGGGCTCTTGGCCACCTCCGCCTGCGGGTACACCCGGGCACAGGCGCGCGCCACCAGCTCCTCAAACGCCACCGGCCGCGGGTAAGCCGCGTGCAGCTCCAGGATAGCCGCCTTGGTCACCGGGTGCGCGCTGGCGTAGGTCGTCTCCTGGTCGTTGGTGGCAAAGGTCTCAAAACCGGCCCCGCTGATATCCGGCATGGCCGCCACCGCGTCCAGCGCCGAGCTCACGTACAGCCGCCGCAGCCGGTCGGTGGTCACCGAGCGGTCGATGTGCTTGCCGGCCGGCACCAGCAGCGTGCTGCGGAAGGTGTGGTTCGTGTAGTAGTCCAGCAATTGCTCTTGCGCCACAATGCCGTCGGCGTGCTGGCGCATGGCCTCCAGCACAGCCGCCGGCAGGCTCTCCAGCGAGCGCAGCCCGCGGTCGGCGTCGGCCAGGTATTGCAGCCCATGCCGCTCGGCCCGCTCGGCGAACTGGTAAAAATACAGCGGCTCGTTCACATCTTCCAGATACTCGTGAAAGATGTAGTCGTCGTCCTGGCTGTTCACCAGCTCCGCCTCGGACCGCAGCCGCGCGCCATACGGCCCCGGCTCGCTGCCCTCCGGCGACACCAGCCCCGCCATCAGGTTCAGGAACTCGCGGCTCTTGCGCACGCGCGTGGCCGGGTCGCTGATGCCGCGCGCCTGGTGCACCAGCATCTCGCGCACCTTCAGCTTGTCGTGCCAGCCGGGGAAGATGTTATAGCTGACGTAAGCCACGCCGTTCTCGGCCAGGTTGGCCCGGCTGATGGCCAGGATCTTGTCCTGCAAGCTCGCGTCCACCCACGAGAACACCCCGTGGCAAATGATGTAATCAAACAGCCCGTAACCCTCATCCACGTCCGCGATGCTGGCGTGGCGCAGCTCCAGGTTGGTCAGCCCCAGCCCGGCCACCATCGCCCGCCCATCCGCGATCTGCCGCGCCGAATAATCCACCCCGACAAAATGCGCCCCCGGCAGCGAGGCCGCCATCGGCAGCAGGTTGCGCCCATTGGCGCAGCCCAGCTCCAGCACCCGGCAGCTCTCCAGCCGCGGCGGCTCCAACCCCAGCAGCGTGGCCAGCGTGGCCAACCGGTTGGGGTGCGTGTGGCTGTGCGCGCGGTTCAGGTAAGGAACTTGATCGTAGCTGTTGGGCATGCGGCGAAGTATATCTTAAGGATCGCTTCCCCCTCCTTCGTCCTTGTTTGCCCTGCCTCTCATTCTGGCGTACCATGGCGCCTCTGCTCCCCCTGCACCTGATCGGAGATAATGCCATGCCTGCACAGGCTCGCGCCGCCGCGCACTTGATCACCATTTTGTCGGTTGCCGGCCTGCTGCTGGCCAGCCTGGGCCTGGGTCTGCCGTCCACGCCGACGACGGGCACCCGCCCCAGACCGTCGTCCCGGACTCCGGCCTCGGAGACGCTGGAGGCCCTGGTACCAGCGGCCCCGACCAGCCGGCGGGCGGCGGTGGGCCAATCTATCCGCTGCCGCCCACCGGCTGCCCGGTGAAGTACATTACTCTCTCCAACAGCGCGCCGCAGACCATCAACGACAACCAGACCATCACCTCCACCATTTATGTGACCACCAGCGCCACCATCCTGTGGGATGTCAACGTCAGCACCGACATTACCCACACCTTCAACTCGGATCTGGATATTCATCTGATTTCGCCGGCCGGCACCATCGTCACCCTGTCGGCTAACAATGGCGGCAGCCTGGACAATATCTTTCACGGCACCGTCTGGGATGACCAGGCCGGGCGCACCAACGGCTCTGGCCTGCCAGTGACCGACTACGTGTTCCAAAACAATGTGGCGGCGCCCTTGCTTAACCCGCAGGAGCCGCTGGGCGCGCTGCAAGGCGAGAACCCCAATGGCGCCTGGAAGCTGGTGGTTCACGATAACCAGACGTTCGACACCGGCAGCCTGCGCGGTTGGTCGCTGCGGTTGCAAACATTCTCGCGCGCGCCCGATTTTCCCGCCACGAACATCGTCAGCATCGGCGCGGTCACGCCCATTCCGGACCACGGCAGCGTCAGCCGCGCCGTGAGCTTCGGCGGCATCGCCCAGCCGCTCACCTCGCTCGTCGTCAGCACCGTCATCACGCACCCCAACCCGGGCGGCCTGAAAGTCTACCTGGTGTCGCCGGCCGGCATCACCGTCACGCTCTCCACCGGCAACGGCGGCGGCAACGCCAATGTTTTTGCCGGCACCACCTGGAACGACCAGGCCGGCCAAACCAACCCGCCCGGCTCGGTCACCGAGAACACCTATGCCAACAACACCGTGGAGACGCCCCTGGCGCCGGAAGAAGCCCTAAGCGAGTTCAACGGCGACAGCCCCAACGGCACCTGGCATCTCGTGGTGCAAGACCCCACCGGCAGCGGCGCCGGCCGCGTGCTGGGCCCGGTGTCCATCACCGCGCACACCGCCCACTGCCTGCCCGAGGTGGGCGCCAGCATTGGCGTTGCCGCCAGCGATCCACTGATTGGCCTGCCGCTCAAGTTCTATTTCCGCGCCGCTAACTCGGGCGACGCGGCCAGCCAGGTGATGCTGACCGCCACCCTGCCGGCGAACACCCCATATCTCGCGACCGAGCCGGGCGCCTGGTCGTGCCTCAGCCCGGCGGTCGGCTCGGTTAGCGGGCAGGTGCGCTGCTCGCTGGCCGGCCTGGCCGCTTACGCCACAGCGCCGGTGACGGTGACCGTGGCCGGTCCGCCGGCGCCCGTTACTTCGACCGCCAGTCTCATTGTCAGCCAGGCTGGCACCGACCCCAACCCGGGTAACAATCACCCGAACTACAATTTTAGTTTCTGGGCCTATTCCGCCAACCACAACCCTCTGGACGTTAATAACGACGACGGTTCCCTGATCGACGTCGGCCAGGACGCCTTTGACTCCTTCGGCTACCTGCGCGTGGCGGTGTACAACGGAGCCAACCTGATGGCGGATACCCAGCCCGGCGGTTTTAACCTGCTGTACACGCCCGGGCACCGGTGGGACAGCCAGGCCACCTCGATTGTGGATGTCGTCAGCATAGCGCGCAGCCTGTACGCCCCACCGGGCGGCAACTGGCTGCGCTACCTTGACAGCTTTCACAACACAGGCGGCGTTGCGCGCAAAGTGATCGTGGCCTGGGGCGGCAACCTGGGCTCCGACGATCAAACCTACACCGCCGGCAGCTCGTCCGGCGACCTGGTGATCGATCCCACGGATACCTGGGCGGTGACGCAGCAAGACCCGCCGCCCGGCCCGGCCGGCGACGCGGTGGCGGCCTACGCCTTCCGCTCGCCGAGCGATACCACCTACCTGGGACCGACGGATACGTCGGACGTGGTGATCACGACCACCTGGCCCTCCACCGGCAACGACAACCTGGGCCATGCCTTCCAGTTCAACCTGGCGCCCGGCGCCACGGTCCGGCTGGCCTACTTCCTGTATCGCGGGCTGGCGGAAGGTTATGCCGGGCCGGAAGACTGCGCCTTTTATGGCGGCTGCACCACGCCCGCCACCGGCGCTGAAGTGACATTGGCCAAGAGCGTGGTGGCGGCCTTGGTCGCCCGCCCGGCCTTCTGCGACCTGACGCCCGCCATCCGCGCCACGATCATCAATTGGCCGGCCGCGCCCGGCTGCCTGCCGGTGTTCTTGTCGCTGATTCGGAAGTAAGGGGGGAAAGCGGATGGAGGACGAATGGTTCGTCCTTCATCCTTCGTCATTTTGCCGAACTGCCTGGCGCCGCCTCGTCCAATAGTTGCAGAAACAGGTTAGGCGTCACTACCTGGCACCCGGCGTATTCTTTGAGTGCCAGCAAATGCGGGTCGCCGGTCACCAGAAAATCCGCCTGCCCATCCACGGCGGCCGCCAGGACGGGATTGTCAGCCGCATCGGATACGGCCTCCAGGCTCGTCTGCGCGTCAATCAGGGTGGCCAATGACCGGAGCACGGTCACATACTGCTCGCGGCGCTCGAGCGTCACCAGGTCCCGCTATCTCTTTTGTATATGCGGCCGGCCCAACACATCCGTCAGTTCCGCCAGGATGTACTCGCTGCACAGCAGGTCGAAGGCGACGGCCGCCTGTTGAAAAATCTGTCCGGGCTTGCCTGCCGGCATGATGGCGATGCTTACCAGCACGTTCGTGTCCAGCACAGCCCGCATTAGCGGTGCTTTCGCTTATCCTGTCGCGCCTGCTTAACCGCGCGCAGCGCGTCGGCCATTACTTCCTCTTCGCTGATTTTGTCCAAATCCAACTGTTGGCGCAGGGCCTCCTGCTCCGCCAGGAACTTGTCCGCCTCCAGCCGCGCCCGCTCGCGCTTGAATGCCTCGTATTCGGCATAGGGCAGCAGGGCGACGATGGGATAGCCGTTGCTCTCGACAATCAGGCTCTCCTTACCCACTGCCACGCGGCGCAGCACCTTGCCGCCGCTGCGGTACAGTTCAGTGGCGCGAATCGTGGCTTCTTTGGTCATGGCGCGTTCCTCACACTCTTTTGCATCAATACAATTTGATGCGTATCCATACGAATTATAACAAACCTGGCCCTGGTGAGCAATGGACGAGGGACAAACTGCGTCCGAACCTCGCTACGCCCAGGCCTCGCTCCCGCTCTCCTGTCCCGCGCCTTTGCCGTTCGCGGGCAGGGGAGGGGGCGGGGAGTGAGGCAATCCGGCCACAGCAAAATTCACCTCAGCGTGAAATGCACCCCCGCCTCGTTTGACCCCCTGCCGCACTCCGAGATTCTCAAGGCTATGCGCGATCCGGCGCGCTTGTAATAGCTCGTAGATATCGTTCCACCGACCGCGCCATCCCCTCCCTCGCCCCGGCCAGCATCGTCCGCTCGAACCAGGCAGTGTAGATGCGGTCATACGCGAATGGCGCCACCGCCGCCGCGATGCGACGCACGGCCGCGGCGTTCAGCGGGATCAGGTTGGGGTAGCTGTACATGAAGCTTAGCCAGCGCCGGTCGGAGGCCACATATAAGATATCGCCAGCCAGCAACGCCCCGCGCCCGCCCGCGCCGGCCGGCCAATGCAGCACCTGCGCCCCTTCAAAGTGCCCGCCGCAGCGGATCAGCGTCAGCCCGCCCGGCATCGCCAGCGTCTCGCCGCTCCAAAACACCACCGCCGGGTCTGGCCGCGCCACCCATGGCCGCTCGGCCTCGTGGATGTAAATCGGCGCGCCGCCCAGCGCGCGGCTCCATTCCACCATCGCGCTGTAATAGTGCGGGTGGCTCACCGCCATCGCGCTCACCCCGCCGCGCGCCCGCACCGCCTCCAGCGCCGGCTCGTCCACCAGCGACAGGCTCTCCCACAGCACATTACCCTGCGGCGTCTGCACCAGCTGCGCTCGCTGCCCGATTGCAAAGCTCGGCTCGCACCCGATGCCCGTCAGCCCGGGCTCCTCCTCCTTGATGACCGTGTGGTGCTTCGCGCGCAGCTCCGCCGGCGTCGTCCACTGCTGCCCCTTCCAGCCGATATACTGCCGTTCGTCCAGGCAGATCGGGCACTCCGCCGGCGGCTGCTCGCTGGCCGGATACTGTGTGCCGCACGTCGCGCAGATGAAATGGTCCATGGGGATTGGCTCCTCCTGAGAAGGATGAAGTATAAAGTACACCTGCACCAACGCCAGTTGCGTGTGAAGTATAAAGGACACCTGCACCAACGCTAGTAGTCTGTCTGGCTAAAGCGGATGGACTGTCACCCTGAACGCGCATGCGCTGCCCTGGTCCTTGCGTCACGGTCGCGCGCGACGCAACGCGCCCCTTTGGGGATGGGCCTCTGCCGGCTATACATCTTCATCTGTCTGACAGACTACTAAGTACAGACCAGTAAATTCTGAAGCATCATTCTCGCCAAAAGGCACCCTTCCCCCAGCCGGGGGAAGGGCCGGGGAACCAGCACCTGATGTTCTGGGCAGGTGTGAGGGCGAGCGGCCGGATCCATCAACACTTTTGTGTTTCCACTTAGTTGCGTGTGAAGGATGAAGGACGCCTGCGCCAACGCCAGTTGCGTGTGAAGGATGAAAAGGGAAGGGGTTTAGCGCAGGGGAAAGGGGACGGCTTTCAAGGATAGGTTTTACAGCCAGGCGCGCTGCGTACACCGGCCCCGCCCAGAGCTTCCGGTCTGCGACCGGGTCCCCACTCCGCTTCGCTGCGGGGGATGATATGCGCTCTGGGCTAGCGACTGCGCCGGTTATCACCGGCTAAATCGGCCGTGTCGACGCCATAGCTGGCGATAGCCAGCGCACTTGTGGAGCCCAGGGTGAAGGGCCCCTTCTGTCGCGGCCTTATCGCGGCCAAACCCCGGGTGGGGTCGGCCCACTTGGCGCGATTGTGCGAAAAACCTACCTTGTGAGAAGGGGGACGGGGGGTTAGATCCGCCCCAGAACCAAACCAGAGTCCAATTGACTTAATTACAGACTCCCATAGAGTCAATTCCGTTGGGTGATCCTGGGAGGGGCGATTGCGCCTGCGCCTGCGCCTGCGTTGCACAAGTATATGGGTGCTCCTGGCGGCCGAATGGCTGCCCCTGGCCGCCTTTAGGAATGCCTGGGCGCTAAGCGTTGCCCGCCAACAGCCCCTGGCCGACATCGACAACCATCGCGTATTAGCCTTTTTCTCGTCCCCATTCGTGTTTAATTTGCCGCTGGTGCGGCGCTAAGGAAAACAACATGCGCCATCTGCTTCGTCCTGTCGCCATCCTCGCTGTGCTGTTGGCCGGCTGGGCGGCGCCCCCGCCACTGGCGCAGGCCGCCAACCTGGACAACGCCGCCGACCATGTCTTTGGCCAGCCGAACTTCGCGCAGAGCATTGTCAACAACGGCGGCCTCAGCGCAACCAGCCTATCCGGTCCGGGCGGCGCGGCCTTTGATGCCCAGGGCAACCTGTATGTGGCTGACGAGCACAACAATCGCGTCCTGGAATTCGACAACCCGCTGGCGACCGACCACATTGCCGACCGCGTCTTCGGCCAGCCCGACTTCACGCACGGCGCCGCCAACAACGGCGGCATCAGCGACCACAGCCTGTCCAGTCCCACCGCGGTGGCTATCGATCCGCAGGGCAACCTTTATGTGGCTGAACTTTCTAACAATCGCGTGCTGGAATACGACGCGCCTCTCACCAGCGACCGCAAGGCGGACCGGGTTTTCGGCCAGCCCGACTTCAGCCACAATGGCCAGAACTACCTGGGCATTAATGCCATTGGCCTGGCCGGCCCCGTGGGCCTGGCGCTGGATGCGCACGGCAACCTGTACCTGGCGGACTACCTGGACAGTCGTGTGCTGGAGTACGATGACCCGCTGACCAGCGATCGCATCGCCGACCGCGTCTTCGGCCAGCCCAACTTCTCCACCGCCGACGCCAACCATGGCAGCCTCGGCGCCGGCAGCCTGTACCGGCCCGCCGGCGTGGCGCTGGATGCCCAGGGCCGCCTGTATGTGGCTGACACGTACAACAATCGTGTGTTGGAATACGACGCCCCGCTCACGTCCGATCAAAGCGCCGACGTCGTCTTCGGCCAGGGCGGCGCCTTCACCACCAATGACACCAACCACGCCGGCATCGGCAAAGATAGCCTGAACACCCCCGAGTTGGTTTCCTTGGACGCCGGCGGCGATCTGTACGTGTCCGACACGAGCAACAACCGCGTGCTGGAATACAACACGCCCCTCACCAGCGACACCACCGCCGACCGCGTCTTCGGCCAGCCCGACTTCACACACGGCGCCCCCAACAACGGTGGCATCAGCGCCAGCCGCCTGAACACGCCGGAGGGCGTCATCCTGGACGCCGTCGGTAACTTGTTCGTGGCCGACTTCGGCAACAACCGCCTGCTGGAATTTGATCTGCCCATCGCCCGGGCCGCGCCCACGCTGGCCGCCCTCAGCCCATCGCGCTTGGCCGCGGGCAGCCCGGCCTTCACCCTCACCGTCAACGGCGCCGGCTATTACGGCAATTCCGTGGTCCGTTGGAACGGCAGTAACCGCCCCACCACCTACATCAACAGCACTCGGCTCACCGCCGCCTTCTCATCAGCAGACCTGACCGGCGGCGGGCCATTCGCCGTCACCGTCTTCACGCCCTCCCCGGGCGGCGGCGCCACCAGCCTGATCAACCTGGCGCTTTATGCCCGCGGTGGCCACGACACCACCGCCGACGTGGTCCAGGGCCAGCCCAACTTCGCCGCCAGCGTGGCCAACAATCCGAATATGCTCAGCGCCAACGCCTTTCACGCGCCCATTTACGCGGCAATCGATCCCGACTCGGGGCGCTTGTTCGTGGCGGATTACCTTAACAATCGAGTGCTCAGTTGGCTCAATGCCCCGGCGTTCGCCAATGGCCAGCCGGCCGACCTGGTGCTAGGCCAACCCGACCTGTATTCCACCTGGCCCAATGCCGGCGGCCGCGGCGCCCGCACCTTGCGCAGCCCCTATGGCTTGGCGCTGGACAGCCACGGCAATCTATACGTGGCCGACCACGACAACGAGCGCGTGCTCGAGTACAACGCCCCCCTCAGCACCGGCATGGCCGCCAATCATGTATTTGGGCAGGGCGGCAACTTCAGCACCGCCATTGCCAACAATGGCGGGGTGAGCGCCAACAGCCTGAGCCAGCCCTGGGGCGTGGCCCTGGATGGGCAGGACAATCTCTACGTGGCCGATGCCGCCAACAACCGCGTGTTGGAGTACGACAACCCGCTCACCACCGATCGCACCGCCGATCACGTCTTTGGCCAGC
>JAYTFQ010000103.1:0-6546 GCA_043734225.1 Anaerolineales bacterium
CGGGCCGGCTCCATTTTTCGGAGTTTCTGGACTCAGGCGTTCAGCGGTAATTCCACGACGACCGTGGTGCCCTGGCCAGCTTTGCCTTCCAGTTTCACCTGGCCGCCCAGCAGGCTGATGCGCTCGCGCATGCCGGTCAGCCCCAGTGATTTTTTCCCCAGCGCTTCCTCGGCTGTAATGCCGCGGCCATCGTCGCTCACTCGCAGCACCAGCCGGCCGTCGCTGGCGCTCACCTGCGCCAACACGCGCGTGGCCTGGGCGTGCCGGGCAATGTTGGTCAGGCTTTCCTGAAACACGCGATAAATCGCGATGGCGGCCTCCGGCGGCAGCTCCAGGCTGTCGGCGCTGCCCGTCCACACACATTCCAGCCCCGAGCGGCGCTGAAATTCGCCCAATTGCCACTCCATGGCCGCCGCCAATCCAAAATCATCCAGGATCGACGGCCGCAGCTCGCTGGCAATCCGGCGCACGGTCTGCACGGTCTGGTCAATCGACTGCGAGAAGTTATCCAGCTTCTCCAACACGCGCGCCTCCGGCGTGTCCATGGCCCGGCGCATCTGCGCCAGGTCCATCTTCAAGCCGGTCAGCATGCCGCCCAGCTCATCGTGAATTTCGCGCGCCATGCGGGCGCGCTCGTCTTCGCGGGCGTTTTCCAGGTGCGCCGACAGCCGGCGCAATTGCTCGCGCGACTGGTTGATTTCTTCCTCGATCAGTTTGCGCTCGGTAATGTCCTGGCCGGTTCCGGCCAGCGCCACCAGTTGGCCGTGGTCATCCTCAATCACCTGTCCCTGGGCATGCAGGATGCGCACGCTGCCGTCCGGCCGCACAATGCGATGGTCATAGGCGAACGGCTGGTGGGTTTGCACGGCGCGGCTGACGTTGGCGCGCACCGTCTCGCGCTCGTCGGGGTGGATGCAGGCCAGATAGCGCTCGTAGTTGACTCCGCCCGATTCTTTTTCCAGGCCATAAATCCGGAACAGCTCATCCGACCAACTGATGACATTGGTTTGGATATCCCAATGCCAACTGCCCAGGTGGGCCAGATGCTGGGCCTCGGCCAGCCGATGCTCGCTCAGCCGCAGCTCGGCGGTGCGCGCCTGCACGCGCTGCTCCAGGTCGGCGTTCAGCCGCTGCGCGCTTGCGTACAAGCTGGCATTATCCAGCGCCAGCGCCGCGCGGCCGGCCAGCTCTTCCACCAGCGGCAGGTCGTGCGCGCTGTAGCGCCGGCCGGAGTCCGACATGGTCAGCATGATCGCGCCGATCACCCGCCCGCGCACCAGCATGGGCACGCCCAGCACCGAGGCCACCCCCAGCCGGGCCACGCTGTCCCACAGCACACCGGCCTCGCCCGCGGGACGCGGCGGCTGCGCGGGGATTTCCGGCACCACCACCGGCTGTCCCGTGCGCAGCACCCGGCTCAACACGCTGCGCGGCTCCGTCAGGCTGGGCTGGTAAAGCCGGGCCATCTCGGTCAGCCAGCCGGCCTTCTCCGGCCGCGCATGGGCGCTGGCTGCCAGTGTGATTTGGCCGTCAGCCGCCAGGCTATAGATCAGGCAGTAATCCCCCAACTCCGGCAGGATGAGCTGGGTGATGGTCTGCAGCGTGGCTTGCACGTCCAGCGAGCCGACCAGGCTGGCGCTGGCCTCGGCCAGCACCGCCAGCCGCTGCCGGGCCGCCTCGGATTCGGCGCGCGCCTGGCGCTCCGCCTCATACAGCCGGGCGCGCTCCAGCGCCTGCGCGCATTGTCCCGCCAGGGTGAGCAGCAAATCACGGTCTTCCGGCTCGAACTCGCGCGGCTCGGCAAAGCTCAGCGCCAGCACGCCGAGGCCGTGTTCATCCAGCAGCAGGGGAATAATCGCCAGCGCTTCGTTGCGGCTCACATCGCGGTTGGCTTGCAGCGCGGGGAAGCGTGTGTTGAACTCGGAGGCTGAGCGCAGCCACAGCGCCTGGCGCGTCTGGAACACCAGCGCGCCGGGCGTGTTGCCGTCCAGCCACAGCCGCTGCACGCTCGCCCGAACCGCCTCTGGATAGCCGCGGCTTCCAACCATAAACAGGCTTTGCCCATCGTCGGCCAGCAAATAGATGGCGCTGGCGCTGGCGCCCAGGGCCGCCGCGCTTTGCGTCAGGAAGACGTCGTTCACTTCGCCGGCCGTCAAGGCGGAGGTCAGGGCAGCCGTCACGCGCTGCAGGCGCTCGGTGCGCTCGGCGGCGCGCTCGGTCAACTGCCGCGCGCGGATGAGCGCCACCTCGGCCTGGCGGCGCAAGCTGATGTCGCGCATGATGCCCACCACCGCTCGCCGCTGCCCGGCCTCGTCCAGAATTTGGCTGGCGCTGATTTCGGCCCGGAACACTTCGCCATTGCGCCGGCGCATGTCCGTCTCTATTTGGAAATTTCCGTCGCGGTCCAGCGCGGCGTTCAGCGCTTCCCAGGTGTGCGCGTGCGCTTCCGCGCTCACGAACAGCCGCCGGGTGTCGCGCCCCAAAAGCTCTTGGGGGTGATAGCCAAAGATGCGAGCCACGGCCGGATTGGCCGCCAGCACCGTGCGCGAGGCGGGCTCGAGCACCAGCACGGCCTGCTCCAGGTTGGCAAAGGTGCGCTCCAGCTCGGATTTGGCCGCCCGCAGCGCGGCCTCAGCCTGCATGCGTTCGCTGACATCCATCACAATGCCGGCCAGCCGGATCAGTTGGCCCTCGGCATCCATCACCGGCTGGCCGCGCTCTTCAATCCAGATGACCTGGCCATTGTCTGGCCGCGTGACGCGGAATTGGGATTGGTAGGCCTGGCCGCTGGCGCTGGCCTGGTCGACAATCTCGCGGTGGCGCGCCCGGTCGTCCGGATGAATCAGCTCGAAGCCGCGCTCGGCATATTCCACCGCCGCCACGCCATAAATACCCGCCAGATCGCCGAGCGTCTCCACCCGGTTGGTGCGCGGGTCCCAGGTCCAGGCCACCATGCGCGCGGCCTCCAGCGCCAGCCCCAGCAACTGGCTGCGTTCCGGCAGCAGCGTAATCGGTTCAGGTAAGGGTGTGTCCATAATGGCCTGCGCCGGCCGGCAGCGGGCCGCCCGGAGCGTGATTGAATTATAGAACAGGCCGGGCGGCTATGCTGCCCATTGCCGGCAGGCCAGCGCCAGCGCCGCCGCGACATCGTCTTGCTCGGCCGCGCTCAGTTGGTGGTACAGCGGCAAGATCAGCCCCGCGTCCTGGGCCTGTTCACTGTTGGTCAACGCGCCAGCCTGGCGCCAGGCCAGGGGCGCTTCGGCATAAGCCGGTTCGCGATGAATGCACATGATCCCGCGCCGGGTGGCGATGCCCGCGTCCAGCAGCGCCTGCATCACCACTGCCTGCGGCACGCCCCGCGGCAGGCGCACGCAATAGCTCTGCCAGTTGCTGCGCGCCCACTCCGGCTCGGCCGGCAGCCCCAGGCCGGGGATGGCTACCAGCAGCGTCTGGTAGCGCGCCGCCTGCGCCCGCCGCCGCGCCACAATCTTCGCCAGCCGCGTCAATTGTACCCGCCCGACCGCGGCCTGGATATCCGTCAGCCGATAGTTATAGCCCAGGCCGATATAGGCTTCCGGGGTCACCCGCGGCGCGGCATGCCGCACCGTGTCTGGCACGCTCATGCCGTGCTGGCGCCACAGCCGGAACTGCTGGTCCCACTCACCGCGGGCGGTGGTTAGCATGCCGCCATCGCCCGTGGTCACCAGCTTGCGCGGATGAAACGAGAAGCAGGCAATGTCGCCATGCGGCCGGCCGATGGCCTGCCACTCGCCCTGCCAGCGCAGCGCGCTGCCCAGCGCGCAGGCCGCGTCTTCCACCACCGGCAGGCGGTGCTGCCGGGCCAGCGCCAGCACCGCCGCCAGATCGCACGGCATGCCCATCTGGTGCACGCACAAAATGGCGCGCGTCTTGTCGCTCAATGCGCTTTGCAGCCGCGCCGGGTCCAGGTTGAAGCTGCCCGGCTCGATATCCACAAACACCGGCGTGGCCCCGCAGTAGCGCACGGCGTTGGCGCTGGCAATGAAGCTGTGGCTGACCGTGACCACCTCGTCGCCCGGCCCCACGCCCACCGCCCGCAGCGCCAGGTGCAAGGCGCTGGTGCAGTTGGCCACGGCGCAGGCGTGCGGCGCGCCCACCAAGCTGGCGAACTCGCGCTCGAAGGCCGTCACCTCCGGCCCCTGCGTCACCCAGCCGCTGAGGATGGCCCGGCCGGCGGCGGCGGCTTCCTTCTCGTCAAGCCAGGGTTTGCTGATCGGGATGCGCAGCCCCATCACCCGCCTCCATGTCCAGCGTTTCCGCGGCCAGGTCTTGGCCGCCTAAATCTTGGCCGCCTGGGTGTTGGGCGCCCAGGTCGTGGCTGCCCAGATCTTGAGCCCGCCACCAATCCACCAACCGACGCAGCCCGGCCTCCAGTGGCACGCGCGCCTCAAACCCGAGCCGCTCGCGCGCCTGGCGCGTGTCGGCCAGCCGGCGCGGCACATCGGCCACCGCGCGCGCCGGCCCAAACTCCGGCTGCAGGCCGCTGCCCATTACGCGCAGCAGCGCCTGGGCCAGTTCGACCAGGCTGGTCTCAGCGCCGCTGCCCACATTGAAGATGGCATCCGTGATCTCCGCCTCGGCCGCCAGCAGGTTGGCCCGCGCCACGTCCTCGACATACACAAAATCCATCGTCTGCCGGCCGTCGCCCAGGATCAAGGGCGGAAGACCGGCCGTGATGCGCGCCATCCAGCGCACCAGCACCTCGGTGTAAGCGCCATAAATATCCATGCGCGGGCCATATACGTTGAAGTAGCGCAGCGCCACATAGTTCAGGCCATGCATGGTGTGCAGGCTGCGCATCAGCATTTCATTAAAGGCCTTGGCCGCGCCATACAGCGTGCGGTTGTGATACAGCGGGTGGTCCTCCGGGGTGGGGAAGCGCGTGGCCGCCCCATACACCGAAGCCGACGAGGCCGCCACCACTTTACGCGCCCCGGCCGCCACGGCCGCCTCCAGCACGTTATAGGTGCCCTCAACCATCACCTCCAGCGCCAGCCGCGGCTCACTGGCGCATTGGGTGAGGCGCAGGGCGGCCTGATGAAACACCACCTCAACGCCGTCCATGGCCCGCGCCAGCGCGGCGCGGTCGCGCACATCGCCGTTGACAATTGTCAGGCGGGCGTCTTCCGCAGCCGCGCCCAGGTTTTGCAGCCGGCCGCGGCTGAAGTTGTCGAGGACCACCACCTGCGTCAGCGGCTGTTCCAGGAGCTGGTCCACCACGTGCGAGCCGATCAGCCCGGCCCCGCCCGTCACCAGCGCGCGGCTAATCGGCACGGGCTGGGCCTTCTGGGTGCGGCGTGTCCTCGCGCCAGCGCACAAAACGAGCCGGCACCCCGGCCACCACTGCGAAATCAGGCACATCCGCCGTGACCACCGCGCCAGCGCCCACCTGGCTGCCGCGGCCTACCGTCACCCCCGGCAGCAGGATGGCGCCGGTGCCGATGTCGGCCCAGGCGCCCACCCGCACCGGCCGGATCACCTGGTCGGTCTCGATGATCGGCGCATCGCCCGGCAGGCCGGTGTGCGTGGCGCCCAGCACCTTGGCGCCCGGCCCCCAGCCCACCTGCTCGCCGATGATCAGATCGCGCGCGTCGAAATAGCACTGCGGCCCGATCCACACCCCGTCGCCGATCAGGCACTGGCCGTCGAAGCGCCCTTGCAGATAGGCCTGTGCGCCGATAAATACGCCGGCGCCAATTTCAAAGCGCTCCAGGTGCTTGAAGCCGACCCCGCTGCCGATGCGCACGCCGTGCCCAAAGCGCCGCGCCAGCGCGCGCCAGATAGCCCGGCGCATAAGGACGTCCAGAGGCCCCTCGCCCATGGCAAAGCGCGTCAGCAGCTCCATCAGACCGTCGCGGCCATACTGGGCGCGCAGATGCTCCGTCAGCCCCAGCTCAAAATCCGGGTCGGGCAGCGGCGCCCGGCGCGCATGCACGGCCGGCACCACCCGCGCCGCTGGCGTTTCAAACGACATGGCTCTCTCCGTTCCTGTTCCGCAGCCGGCTATGAATGGAAGAAACGCTGGTGGGCGCGCCGCAGCCACGGCCTCAGCCGCCGGCCGCCCAGCCGGGCCACCTGCAGGCCCAGGTACTCGGGGGTGGCGCGCGCCCGCGGGTCCAGTTGGAAGGCAAAGGCTGTCAACTCCACCGCCTGGCGCGGCCCGTCGTCGCGCGCGCCCACCAACGCGCTGGCCGCCCGCAGGGCCGCGCGCGCCAGGCCCTTGTCAAACAACTTTCGCAGCGCGGCCGCATTCGCCAGTCGCTCGCCATATTCCTGAAAGATCGCCTTAAAGGCGTCCTGGCGGTAGCGCAGATCGTGATAGCGGGTGGGAGCCAGGGTCTTGTGCAGGTTGGCAGGGTGCAGTCGATAGTACGCCTGGTCGGCATCCATGATCCGGCCGACATCGGCGCGCAGCGCCAGACTCAGCCAGGTGTGCTGATCGGCGGTGTGCGGCAAATCGGCCCGATAGCCGCCCAGCTCGTGCTGCCAGGTGGTGCGCACCATCAC
>JAYTFQ010000104.1:0-4006 GCA_043734225.1 Anaerolineales bacterium
CGGCTCGATACGATTTTTCCAAAAATTCCCATGACCGCCCGCGGGGGAGATAAACCGTGCCGGTGACCTTGAACAAGCACGGGCTGGAAATCGACGGCCAGACCGTCCCGGTCTACTCCGGCGCGGTGCACTACTGGCGCCTGGAGCGCGAGCGCTGGCCGCTGATCCTGGACCAGGTGCAGGCGCTGGGCTTCCAGATGCTGGAGACCTATATCCCCTGGTCGGTGCACGAGACCGCGCCCGGCCAGTTCGACTGGGGGCAGGTGGATGCGCGCAAGGACCTGGAAGCCTTCATGGCGCTGTGCGAGCAGCGCGGCCTATGGCTGCTGGTGCGCCCCGGCCCGCTGATCAACGCCGAGTTGACCGATTTTGGCTACCCGGAATGGGTGCTGCTCGACCCCTCGGTGCAGGCCCGCACCAGCCTGGACAGCCTGCACTACGACGCCGCCTACGGGCTGCATCCGCCGCACCAGTTCCCCATGCCATCCTATGCCAGCGAGGCCTTCTACACCGCTGTGGCTGACTGGTTTGATGCCGTCTGCCCGCTGCTGGCGCGCCACCTGGCGCCGGCCGGCTGCGTGGCGGCGGTGCAGAGCGACAACGAGACCTGCTATCTGTTTCACGACCAGGCCTATGCCACCGACTACAGTGCTGGCTCGCTGGCGCTCTATCGCGCTTTCTTGCAGGCGCAGTACGGCACGCTGGCCGCGCTCAACGCCGCCTACCAGGCGGACATTGCCGAATGGCCCGCCGTCGAGCCGCCGCGTGACTGCGAGGTGCACACCCGCGCCGATCTGCCCCGCCACCTGGACTGGGTGCGCTACAAGGAATACCAGATCCAATGGAGTCTGGCGCGGCTGGCGCGCATGCTGCGCGCGCGCGGCGTCACCGGCGTGCCCATCTTTCACGATGTGGCCTATCAATACGAAACCCCGTTGGACATGGTGGCGCTGGAAGCCGACCCCGAGCTGGACTGGGTGGGCATGAACCTGTATCGCAACCAGGAAGAATACGCCGGCGGCATGCAGCGCATCCGCTTCCTGGCCGGCGCCACCCGGCTGCCGTTCGTGCCGGAGTTTGGCGCCGGGCTGTGGAGCCACCACCCGCGCACCTTTCTGCCCGCCGAGCACGAGCTCGTCACCCTGGGCGCGCTGATGCACGGCCTGAAGGCCTTCAATTTCTACATGCTGGTGGAGCGCGAGCGCTGGACCGGCAGCCCGGTCACCCGCCACGGCGCGCTGCGGCCCGACTACGCGCCCTTCTATCAGCGGCTGAATGCCTTTCTGCGCCGCTACCGCTTTTGGGAGTTTGAACAGCAGCGCGAAGTGCTGGTGCTGTTCAACTACGACGCCGGGCGCTACGCCGCGCTGGCCTCTACGCTGCACTATGCCCACGTGGATTTGCTGGGCCTGCCGCCCGAGCTGGGCCAGGTGGACCTGGACCTGGGGCTGCGCTGGGACGCCCGGCGCGAATCCGGCGACCAACCCGGCAGTTGGCTGGACGCCGTGCTGGCCGAGCTGCGCGCGCGGCATCTCCCCTATGACCACGGCGACACGCACCTGAGCGCCGCCCAGTTGGGGCGCTACCCGCTGGTGGCCCTGCCCGCTGTCGATTTCTTGGACCCCGCCGCTCAGCGCGCGTGCCTGGCGTACGCGCAGGCCGGCGGCCATCTGCTGCTCGGGCCGGGCATGCCCTACCTCGACCCGTATCTGCGCGAGTGCTGTGTGCTGGCCGAGCACCTGTCCCAGCCGGGCACGGTGGCCCTGGGCGCCGGCCGGCTGACCTGGGCCGCCACGGCTGAGGCCGCCGCCGCCCTGGCCGCCGCCGCGCCCGCGCCCGAATTTCGCTGCGACCAGCCGGAGTTGGACCTGGCGCTGCACCGCCGCGACGGGTGCGCGTTGCTGTTTGCCGCTAACCCCACCGCCCACGCCACCACGGCCACCCTGTCGTTCGACGGCTCACGCACCCTCACGCCCGCCTGGGACGGCCAGCCGGCGCTGAGCGGCCGGGGCGCCCTGGCGCTTACCCTGCCGGCTTGCGCGGTGGGCATCTGGGAGGTGCAGCGTGATTGACCCCAACTGGAGCGTCATCGACCTGGACCCGCGCACCTGGCGCAGCCTGGGGCGCTTTATCGACGTGCCGCAGTACATGCGCACCGCCCAACCCGGCGAGCACGGGCTGTTCGTTCTGCACGACGCCGGCCGGCCGCTGCGCGTGTTCGACTCGCGCGCCGGCCTGCGCGCCGACCTGGGCATTGACCGTGTGGACGATCCCCGCCTGTTGGCGCACAGCCTGTTCGAGACCGGCGAGTGGGACCGGGTGCATGTCATCGACAAGCGCCACCTGGCCGGCGTGGCCCGCCGCGCCCAGACCATTGAGAACCGCGCGCTGCACCTGGATGCCTACTACCGCCGGGTCTTCCAGTTGATGTGGCAAGACCCCACCGGCTATGCCTCGGTGCCGCCGCACCTCGGCGACTGGAACGGTTTCACCTATGGCGGCGTGCAGCGCTTCCTCAACGGTCTGCCGCCGGCGGCCAGCCTGGCCCTGGGCGTGTTCGCCGGCGAGGCGCTGTCCATTGGCCTCATCCTGGAAGTGCACGCCGGCGTCATCCAGCGTGTGACAACCTTTGAAGCGTTGGAGACGCTCCCCGCCGAGCCGCGCCTCTCCGCTGGCTTCATGGGCCAGCTGTGGGCCGGCCTGGAGCAGCGCTTTGCGCCCGCCGCCGCTGCTTTGCTGTATACTGCGGCGGGTTTCGATGCCTGGATTGCCGCCGCCGATAAAACCGAAGCCTTGCAGCAGGCGCTGCAATCTGGGCAGGCGATGCTCCGGCTGCCCGCGGCCCCAGACCCCGGATGACAGGAGACTCGCATGACTGACTTCATCCCCCAACCCGCCCATAAATTCACCTTCGGTCTGTGGACCGTCGGCAACATCGGCCGCGACCCGTTTGGCCTGCCGGTGCGCGCGCCCCTGACCCCGCCCGAGTTGGTGCATCTGCTGGCCGATACTGGCGCCTGGGGCGTCAACTTCCACGACAACGACCTGGTGCCCATCGACGCCACGCCCGACGAGCGCGACCAGATTGTGCGCGACTTTAAGGCGGCGCTGGCCGAGACCGGCCTGGTGGTGCCCATGGCCACCACCAATCTCTTCAGCGACCCGGCCTTCAAGGACGGCGCCTTCACCAGCCACGACTCAGGCGTGCGCGCCTATGCCTTGCAGAAGACTATGCAGGCCATCGACCTGGGCGTCGAGTTGGGCGCCAAACTCTATGTCTTTTGGGGCGGGCGCGAGGGCAGCGACACCGACGCCGGCAAGAACCCGCTGGATGCCAGCAAGCGCTTCCGCGAGGCGCTCAACTTCCTGTGCGACTACAGCACCCACCAGGGCTATGACCTGAAGTTCGCCCTGGAGGCCAAGCCCAACGAGCCGCGCGGCGACCTGTACCTGGCCACCACCGGCCACATGCTGGCCTTCATCAACAGCCTCGACCACCCCGAGATGGTGGGTGTGAACCCGGAGATGGCCCACGAGCAGATGGCCGGGCTCAACTTTTTGCACGGCGTGGCCCAGGCCTGGGAAACCGGCAAGCTATTCCACATCGACCTGAACGACCAAAATTTTTCTCGCTTCGATCAGGACTTCCGCTTTGGCTCGCACAATCTCAAGCAGGCCTTCTTCCTGGTCAAGTTCCTGGAAGACGTCGGCTACAGCGGCTCGCGCCACTTCGACGCGCATGCCTACCGCACCGAAAACTACGAAGGCGTCAAAGACTTCGCCCGCGGCTGCATGCGCACCTATCTGATCCTCAAGGAGCGCGCCGCCCGCTGGAACGCCGACCCGGAGATCCAGGCCCTGCGCCAGGAGATCGAATACGCCGACCCGGCCTTGGCGCCGCTTTTCGGCCCTTACAGCCCTGACAAGGCCGCCGCGCTCAAGGCCCACAGCTTCGACCGCATCGCCCTGGGCGAGCGCGGCCTGGGCGTCGGCGCGCGCGAAGCGG
>JAYTFQ010000105.1:0-13462 GCA_043734225.1 Anaerolineales bacterium
CCCGCTGGGGGAGGGTGATGGTGTCGGGGCAGCACCCGCACTGGCAGTGCTGGGGGAGGGAAAAGGCGAGTCGCCGGAGGCTTGGGCGGCCAGGCGCGGTGGGAGTGTGGGGCGCTCGCCCTCACCCTGCCCTCCCCCGCTGGGGGAGGGTGACGGTGTCGGGGCAGCACCCGCACTGGCAGTGCTGGGGGAGGGTGAGGGCTGGCTACTGTCGGGCCCAGGATTGGACGGCGTCATAAATGGGTTTCTTGACGAACTCGGGCGTGACGAAGGTGAAGTAATCGCCATAGCTGTGCTGCGGGGCGGGATAGCGAAAGACCCAGGTGCACACGGCCGCCGCCCATGGCCAGTGCTGCTCGGCCCAGGTGTAGCCGGCCAGGGTGTCGTCGATGCGCGCGCCGGGGGTGACGGCGCGGGTCCAGCGCGGCGAGTCATTCCAGCCAGATTCGGTGAGCATGATTTTTTTGGCGCCGTCGCCGTGGGCGGCCATGATCTGGCGCAGCAGCTCCACGCGCCGGAAGTTGAGCACGTCCGGCGCGGGCGGGTCATCCGGCGCGAACTTGAGGCCATAGGCGTGCGCGGCCAGCATGTCGAAATACGCGCCGGAGCCGGCGGCGTACATGCGCTCCAGGTAGAGCAGGTCGTCCAGACCCAGCTCGCTGCCGGCCGGCTCCAGGGTGGGCGCCAGCGCGCCGGCCAGCACCGTCACGCTGGGGTCGGCCTGTTTGGCGCGGGTGTAGGCGATTTTGAGCAGTTGGGTGTAGGCCTGCGGGTCCACCGGCCGGAAGCCCCACTCCAGCGTCACATTCGGCTCGTTCCAGATGATGATCGTGTGCACGCGGCCCTTGAAGTGCGCGACAAAGGCGTAGACGTAGTTGCCAAAATCGGAGAAGCGGTCATACGGTAATAACGTGTCCACCGTCTCCGGGCCGCCGGGAGGCTGTCGCGCCCAATCCGGCACCAGGCCGCCCAGGCGGGCCACCACCGTCAGGCCCTGGTTGGCGGCGTCGTCCACCACCATGTCGGCGTGGCCCCAGCTAAAGCTGCCCGGCTGGGCCTCGGCGTAGGCCCAGGGGAAATATTCGACGATGGTGGGCGCGCCCAGCTCGCGCACCATCTGCAATGAGAGCAGCACCTTCCACGGCTCCACCTCGTCAGTCAGGCGAGTGTGGACGCACAGGATGGGGTGGTTGGTCTGCACGGTTTGCGGCGGGCCGAGCACGGCGGTGGGCTGCGGCGGGCGGATCCAACTGAACACCGCCAGCGCCAGGGCCAGGCGCGCGCCAACCCCCAGGATGCGCCGCCACGGCCAGGCCCGAAGAGACATGCGGCGATTATAGCGGGTCGGCGCGGCGACGCCTGGCGGCAGGGGCGCGGTTGCCGCGCCTATGTCCTATAATCGCGTCAGTCGCCCATTGGCGACCCGATTGGTGATTGCCCATGACCTACCCGATCCTGGAACACGACCCCACCCGCGAGGCCTTGATTGAACCGTCAAAGTTCATTAAGCCGCGCGACGTGCCCGAGCACTGTGTGATTTGCTTCTTTAAAGAAGTCATCGAGCAGGTGGCGGCCGAGCACTCGGCCACGGTGCTGGCCAAACAAACCTGGGAAGATGGGCCGCATCCATTGTATGAGATTGAGCACCAGGGCCAGCGGCTGGCGTTTTTCCATCCGGGCGTGGGCGCGCCGATTGCCGCCGGCCTGCTCGAAGACGTGATTGCGTTAGGCTGCCGGAAGTTTATCGTCTGCGGCGGGTGCGGGGTGCTGGAACCGGGGATTGCGGTCGGGCATCTGATTGTGGTGACCAGCGCGGTCCGGGATGAGGGCACGTCGTATCACTACCTACCGCCGGCCCGCGAAGTGGCGGCCAACGCCGCCGGCGTCAGCGCGCTGACGGCGACCCTGGCCCGCGCCGGCGTGCCTTACGCGCTGGGCAAGACCTGGACCACGGATGCGCCCTACCGCGAGACGCCGAACAAGATTGCCGCGCGCCGGGCGGAAGGCTGCCTGACCGTGGAGATGGAGAGCGCGGCCCTAATGGCCGTGGCGGAGTTTCGGAGCGTGGTGCTGGGGCAGGTCTTATATGGCGGCGATGACCTGAGCGGCGCCGAGTGGGATCATCGCGATTGGCGCTCGCGGCAGCAGATACGCGAGAATTTATTCTGGCTGTGCGCGGAGGCGTGCCTGGGGATGTAAGCGGGCGTCGGATGGTTGACGCTTCGCGCGCCGCAACAACGTCACAACCCGCACGTGCCGTGGGGCAAGTGAGTCTGCCCCGCGGCGGACTGGTGCCGCGGTTGACAGGCATTGCGGGAATCGACTCTGCGGCAGGCTGGGCGTTTTGGCGGGGCCTCAGCAGGATTGAGAAACCTATGTCCCGCCCTGCCGCCAGCGGGCGCACAAGTCGCGCGCCGCTTCCGGCCAAGCTGGAAACTCAAACTTAAAGCCGGCGGCGAGCATTCGTCCCGGCACCACGCGCCGGCTTTTGAGGATCAGCTCGGTTTCGGTCTGAAGTACGAGCGCCCCAATGGCGGCCATCCAGGCGGTGGCGGGCAGGCCGATGGGCATGCCCCAGGCCTGGCGCAGCACGCGCATGAACTCAGCTTGCGGCAGCGGGTTAGGCGAAGCCACGTTGACCGGGCCATCAATCTCGGGGTGGTCGATGAGCCACAGCACCGCGCGCACGAAATCATGGTCGTGAATCCACGACACATATTGCCGGCCGCCGGCGACCGCCCCGCCGGCGCCGAGGCGAATCAGGTTGAGCAGCACTGAAAAGATGCCGCCGCGGTCGGGGCTGAGCGTCAGCGCCGAGCGCATGAGCACCAGGCGCGTGCGCGGCAGGGCGGCGTCGCGCGCGGCCTGCTCCCAGGCCCTGGCCACGGCGATGCTGAAGCGCCAGGTGTCGGGGGCGTTCGGCTCGTCGCCGCCGATGAGGCCGGCGGCTTCGTCGTTGGGGGCATCGAAGCGATGGGCGTAAATGGTGGCGGTGCTGGCTTGCAGCCAGGCGCGCGGCGGCTGGGCGCATTGGGCGATGGCGCGGCCGAGGACCCGCGTTGAGTTGACGCGCGAGTCCAGGATCAGCCGGCGATTTTCGGGGGTGTAGCGGCAGTTGACGTTGCGCCCGGCCAGGCCGATGACCACGTCCGCGCCGTCCAACTCCGCTGCCCACGGGCCGAGGGTTTCGGCATCCCACGACACAACGCGCCAGGGCGCCGGGCGCGGCTGGCGGCTGAACGCCACCACGTCGTGCCCGCCGGCCGTCAGGGCGCGGCCCAGCAGCATGCCCACCTGCCCGGTGCCGCCCGCCAGAATAATCTTCATCGTGGCCTTTCGCGGAGGAAGTCCGCGCGATAACTTAATTGGCTGAAGCTGGATGGGGAAAGTATATCGCGCGCAGACCGCGGTGGCTGAGCGGCGCGGACTACGTGGGCATGGATATAAACATTGTAACTCGGAGACAGACCTGCCAGGCGCTTCGCGAAAACCTGGCAGGTCTTAACATTGAGATTCGCCGGCGATCAGCGACAGACCCGACTAGCGCGTCTCGTGGGGTGGGACGTCAGACAAAAACGCGGCGACGATTTGATCAAACCGCTTCGGATGCTCCAAATTCGGATGATGCCCGGCATCTGGGATGACAACCGCTTTGGCGCCGGGCATCTGCGCCAGCAGGATGGCGGCGATGTCTTGGATCATGGCGTTATCTTCGCCGCCAGTGATGACCAGGGTGGGCGCGTGGATGTCGCCTAGCCGCTCGCTCGCGGGCGGTGTGAGGCCTTGCGGCGCGGCCTCAGGCGGGGTGAGCCGGGCAAACAGCGGCACGCTCATGGCGCGGGTCTTTGCGCGCGCGGCGGCGTTCACCTGCTCCGGCCGGCGGCGCGGGCCGTCGGTGAAAATCGATAGCGACAGTTCTACGGCTCGCTCGGTGTCGCCGCTCCGCAGCGCATCTACATAGGCCACCATCACCGCCGGCATGGGCCCTTGCGCGTCCATCTGGTAGCCGCTCAGACCGCTGCCCACCAGGATCAGGCCGTCCACCATGCCCGGGTGCAGCAGCGCGAAGTCAATGCAGGCGCCGCCGCCGCCCGAGCAGCCCATCAGGACCGCGTGCTCAATTTGCAGGAAGGCCAGCAGCGCCCGCAGGTCGGAGGCGTGGCTGAAGGGCGCGGCCGGAAAGTTGGATTGGCCCATGCCGCGCGCGTCGTAGCGCACGACGGTGTGCGTGGCGCCGAATTGGGCGAACTGGTCATCCCATTGGCGGCAGTCGACCAGATGGCCGTGGAGCATGACCAACGGCTCACCCACGCCGGCGACTTCATAGTAGAGCGAGGCGCCGTTGATGTCGGCAAAACCGCTGCGGGTTGGGTTCATGCCTAGCACTCCTGTCCATCATAAAAGAAGAAATTCCCGGACCGAGGTCATTGCCGACATGGTGTGCCGGCCATGACCTCGGTCCGGGTGATTACGTGGTCTTCTCGGCAGCCCCGACCGTCCGTCGGTAGCAGAGTGCCTCCAGCTCGACGCCCCCGTAATTTCCGGGCATGGTGCGCCCATCTGCACGCCAGCCGAGACCCTCATAAAAGGACCTGGCGCGCTGATTGTCATGAAGCACCCAAAGTAGAGCCGTGCGCGCGCAGAAGGTACGCAGTTCGTCCATGGCGGCGCCCATCAAGGCCGTGCCCACGCCGTGGCGCCAATACTCCGGCAACACATACAGCAAGTAGACCATGCCAACCGCATGATCGTCCCCATCCCAGCCAATCCGCACGAAGCCGGCAACAAGCGTCTCATCGATCGCCACGAGCACCCGCTTACGGCCGGATGCGCCGTGTTTCAACAAGTTCTGGCGCCAGCCTTCAGTTTTTGCCGCGTGCGAGAGACTGCTCAGAAATTCCGGCGGCATCAAGCCTTGATAGGCCGCCCGTCAACTTGCAATCTCTGTCGTCGCCAATGAGGCGGCGTCTTGGGGCGCGGCAGGTCGGACACGGATCAGCAAGGCGGCCACCGGGATCACGTGCCGCTGGGCGGCGGGCCGAGGTGGGCCTGGGTGGGCGCGCTGGTGCCGGCGGCGGGCGGCGGGGCGGGCGTGTCGCTGGGCGCACCGGTGGGGGTGACGGGCGGCCGGGTCGGCCGGCGCGTGGGCGTTCGGGTTGCGGCGGCGGTCTCGCTAGGCGACGGCGTGACGGTGGCGCTGGGCGTGACGGTCGGGCTGGCGGTGAGCGTAGGCGTCGCGGTCAGGGTGGCGGTGGCCGTGTCCGTTGCTGTTGCGGTGGCCGACGGAGTGACGGTGGCGCTGGGCGGCGGCGTGGCAGTGCTGCTGGGCGTGGCCGTGGGCGTGTCGGTTGGCGCGATGAACAGGCCGCGCAGGCCCGGTGCGCGAAAGAACAGCAGGAAGATCAGCACCAGGCCAATGCCGGCCACACCCAGCAGCAGCGTGCCGGGCGCCGGGCCGCGGCGCGGCCGTGGCGGAGCGGCCTGGTCGCGCACCAGTTCGTCCGGCACCGGGGCAGAGGGGCCGGATAGACCGGAAAGGGCGGCGGGGGGCGGGGGAGGCGTCACTGGTAGCCCCCGCGCTGCCCCTGGGGGCACGTGCTGGTTTTTGGAAATTGGCGGGGGTTCTGCCAGCACACGGGCTGGCACAATTGGCGCGGGTCCGGTCGCGGCGGCTGACACAACCGGTGCCGATACCACGGTGGACTCGGCAGACGCCGGGGATGGCATGGCTGGCACTGATTCAGGCGTGGCCGGCATGGCCGGCGACAATGGTGGCATGGCCAGCGCGGGTTCAGGCGTGGCAGGCGCGGCGACCACATTGGACTCGGCAGACACCAGTGGTGGCGCGGCCGGCGCGGGTTCAGGCGTGGCAGGCGCGGCGACCATGTGGGACTCGGCAGGCGCCAATGATGGCGTAGCTGGCACGGGCTCAGGCGCGGCCGGCGCGGTGACCACGGTTAGCTCTGCAGGGGCTGAGGGTGGCACAGGCGCAGGGTCCGCAGTCTCAGTGGGCGCAAGCGGCGTCGCCATCGGCGGCGCAATGGGCCGGCCGGGGGTCTGGATGGGCAGCGCAGGCGGCGGCAGCGACGGCGAAATGGCCTGGCGGGGCGGCGCGGGCGGAGACGTGGGCGGTGTTATCAGCGGCGGCGCGATGGGCGGCGGGGCAGCGCGGCGTGGCGGCGGGGCCGACGGCGGCGCATCACTCTCGGCGGCGTCGGCGGGCGCCATCAGGAATGTGGCGCGCACCGCCTCGGCCAGCACGCCGGCGGTGGGATAACGGTAGTCGCGGTTCTTGGCCAGCGCGCGGGCGATGACCTGGTTGAACTCCAG
Organism: Anaerolineales bacterium; assembly: GCA_043734225.1. GTDB lineage: Bacteria > Chloroflexota > Anaerolineae > Anaerolineales > UBA6663 > JAYTFQ01. Next base: position 6,331 of record JAYTFQ010000105.1, read on the forward strand.
CGGCAGCACCAGGTGCGCCAGGGCCGCGTCGCTCAACTGTGGCACCGGCTGCTCCAGGTGCTGGCCCAGCAGCGCCTGGACCGTGTCGCCGGCATACGGCTGGCGGCCGGTGAGCATTTCGAACAGCATGATGCCCAGGGCATACACATCCGCGCGGCCGTCGATGGGCTGGCCGGCGATCTGCTCGGGGCTCATATAGGCGGCGGTGCCGGTGGGGCTGGGGCCGGCCACCGGGTCCAGCAACTGCGCCAGGCCCAGGTCGGCCAGCACGGCGCGCTCGTGCAGATCAAACAGCACATCCGCCGGGTGCAGGTCGCCATGCACCAGATGCGCGGTGTGGGCGGCATCCAGCGCCTCGGCCAGCCGCTGCAGCAGCGGGACGACTTCGGCCAGCAGCATCGGCCGGCCGTCCATCCGGTCGGCCAGGGTGCCGCCGGCTAAATAGCGCATCACCAGAAAGTACTGCTCTTCGTCGCGGCCGTGGTCGTGCGGGGTGAGCAGATACGGATGCTCCAGGCCGGTGAGGGCCGTGAGCGTTTGCTCGAAGCGCGCGGCGAAATCAGGCGCGCCGGTGAAGGCCGGGGCCAGCACCTTCACCGCCACCTGGCGGCCGGAGCCGGGGTCGCGGGCCAGATAGACCGTGGCCGTGGCGCCGCGGCCCAACTCACGCAGGATACGGTAGCGGCCGATGGATTGGGATGCCATACGGCCATTGTAATGGGTAATTTGCAAAGAGAAATTCCCAAAACGGGATCAGGCCCGGCACTGCGTGCCGGGCCTGATCCCGTTTTGGGAAGAGACTTAGTGCGGTCTAGTTCACGCCCCACTTCCAATCGCGGATTTCGGGCAGGTCTTCGCCGTGCTCAACCACATACGCCTTGTGGTCGAGCAATTTGTCGCGCAGGTATTGCTTGGCATAAGCCGCGCGCGAGCCCAAGCTGGGCACGCGGTCGATGACGTCGGCGGCCAGGTGAAAGCGATCCAAGTCGTTGAGCACCACCATATCGAAGGGCGTGGTGGTGGTGCCTTCTTCCTTGTAGCCGCGCACGTGCAGGTTGGCGTGGTTGGCGCGCCGGTAGGTCAGGCGGTGGATCAGCCAGGGGTAGCCGTGGTAGGCAAAGATGATGGGCTTGTCCTTGGTGAACAGGATGTCAAAATCCTTGTCGCTCAGCCCGTGCGGGTGCTCGCTCTGCGGCTGCAGCTTCATCAGGTCCACCACGTTGATCACGCGGATCTTCAGCTCGGGGAAGTCGTGGCGCAGGAGCTTCACCGCCGCCAGCGTTTCCAGCGTGGGCACGTCGCCGCAGCAGGCCATCACCACATCCGGGTCGCCGCCGGCATCATTGCTGGCCCATTCCCAAATGCCCAGCCCGGCCGTGCAGTGCTTGATGGCGGCGTCCATATCCAGCCACTGCGGCGCGGGCTGCTTGCCGGCCACGATGACGTTGACGTAGTCGCGGCTGCGCAGGCAGTGGTCGGTGACCGACAGCAGACAGTTGGCATCCGGCGGCAGATACACGCGCACCAGCTCGGCCTTTTTGTTGACCACGTGGTCGATAAAGCCTGGGTCCTGGTGGCTGAAGCCGTTGTGGTCCTGGCGCCAGACGTGCGACGAGAGCAAAATATTCAGCGAGGCGATCGGCCGCCGCCAGGCGATGTGGCGCGTGGTCTCCAGCCACTTGGCGTGCTGGTTGAACATGGAATCGATGATGTGGATGAAGGCTTCGTAGCACGAGAAGAAGCCGTGGCGGCCGGTGAGCAGATAGCCTTCCAGCCAGCCCTCGCACTGGTGCTCGCTGAGCATCTCCATCACCCGCCCGTTCGGCGCCAGGTGGTCGTCGCCGGGCACAATCGCCGCGCTGGTGTTGCGGTTGGTCACCTCGAACAGCGCCCCCCAGCGGTTGGAGCTGGTTTCGTCCGGGCTGAACACGCGGAAGTTGTTGGCCGCGGCGTTGAGCTTGAGCACGTCGCGAATCATTTCGCCCTGCACGCGCGTGGCCTCGGCGTCCACGCCGCCCGGGGCGGGCACCGCCACAGCATAGCCGCGAAAATCGGGCATGCGCAGCTCGCGCAGCAGCACGCCGCCGTTGGCATGCGGGTTGGCGCCCATGCGCCGCGCGCCCAGCGGCGCCAGCTCGGCCAGCTCGGGCAGCAGCCGGCCGCCGGCATCGAACAATTCATCGGCTTTGTAGCTCTTCAGCCAGCGCTCCAAAATTTTCAGGTGGCCGGGCTTGGTCTTGAAGTCGGTCACCGGCACCTGGTGGGCGCGGAAGGTGCCTTCCACCGGCTCGCCGTCCACCTCCTTGGGCCCGGTCCAGCCCTTGGGCGTGCGCAGGATCAGCATCGGCCACAGCGGTCGCTTGCTGAAGCCGGCGGTGCGCGCCGCGTGCTGGATGTTTTTAATATCCGCGACCACGCCATCCAGCGCGGCGGCCATCATCTGGTGCATCTCGGCCGGGTCGTCGCCTTCCACAAACACCGGCCGATAGCCATAGCCGTGAAACAGCGCCTCCAGCTCGTCGCGCGGGATGCGCGCCAGCACAGTCGGCCCGGCGATCTTGTAGCCGTTCAGGTGCAGGATGGGCAGCACCGCGCCGTCAATGGCCGGGTTGATAAACTTGTTGGAATGCCAACTGGTGGCCAGCGGGACGGTCTCGGCCTCGCCATCGCCTACCACACACACCACCAGCAGGTCGGGGTTGTCGAAGGCAGCGCCGTAGGCGTGCGACAGGCAGTAGCCCAGCTCGCCGCCTTCGTTGATGGAGCCAGGTGTCTGCGGCGCCACATGGCTGGGAATGCCGCCGGGGAACGAGAACTGCTTGAACAGCCGCTGCAGGCCGTGCTCGTCCTGCGGCACGTTGGGATAGAACTCGCTGTAGGTGCCTTCCAGATAGGTGTTGGCCACCAAACCCGGCCCGCCGTGCCCCGGCCCGGTGACGTTGATCACGTTCAGGTCGTACTGCTTGATGATCCGGTTCAGATGAACATAGATGAAGTTCAGGCCGGGCGTGGTGCCCCAGTGGCCCATCTGGCGCGGCTTGATGTTTTCCAGCGTTAGGCGCCGGCGCAGCAGCGGATTGTCCAGCAGATAGATCTGGCCGACCGACAGGTAGTTGGCCGCTCGCCAATAGGCGTCCATCTTGCGCAGCAGCTCGGGCGCCAGCGGCCCCCCTGCGGCCGGCACGGCTGGCGGCTTCGGCATGGTTTTTGGCATCTTAACCCTCTCCTGTTTTCAGTCCCAACACCTGGCTCACCAGCCGGGCGATCATCGACTCTTCATCGGTGTGCATGACGCGTACGGCCACGCGGCCGGCGCCGGAAGAAATTACCGCATCGCCGGCGTCGTTGCGCGCCGGGTCGATTTCGACGCCCAAAAACTCCAGCCCGGCGCAGATGCGCGCCCGCACCGGCGGCGCGTGCTCGCCGATGCCGCCGGCGAAGATCAACGTGTCCAGCCCGCCCAGCGCGGCCGCGAAGGCGCCGATGGTTTTCTTCACCTGGTAGCAGAACACGTCCACGGCTTCCCGGGCGCGCACATCCGCTGCTTCGTGTTCAAGCAGGTCGCGCATATCCGCGCTGGTCTCGGACATGCCCAGCAGCCCGGATTGAAAATTGACCATCTCGTTAAACGCGTGCGCGTCCAGGTGCTCCACCAACACCAGGTACCACACCAGCCCCGGGTCCAGATCGCCGGAGCGCGTGCTCATGGGCACGCCGGCCGTGGGCGTAAAACCCATGCTGGTATCCATCGACTTGCCGTCGCGCACGGCGGCCAGGCTGGCGCCGTTGCCCAGGTGCGCCAGCACCACCCGCCCCTGCGCCGCCCGCGGCCCGGCCACACGCGCCAGCTCTTCCAGCAAATAGGCATACGACAGGCCGTGAAAGCCGTAGCGCCGCACGCCGCGCGCCTCGAAGCGGCGCGGGATGGGCAGCAGTTGCGCCACGCGCGGCAGGTCGTGGTGAAAGGCGGTATCGAAACAGGCTACCTGCACCAGTTCGGGGAAGCGGCGCTGAAATTCCTCGGTCAGGATGATTTCTTCCGGCAGGTGCTGCGGGTCGAACGGCTCCAGCCGGTGCAGCTCGGCCACCAGCTCGGGCGTCAGGCGCTGCGGCTGGCTGTAGGCCGGGCCGCCGTGCACCACGCGGTGCCCCACCGCCGCCAACTGGTCCACGCCCACCCGCTGGCCGATCCAATCCATCAGCGCGCCAACGGCCGCCACATGGTCGGCCGCCGGCACGGCCCGCGAGAAGTTATCCGCCGGGTCGTCGCCCTTCACCGCCAGCGTCGCCTCGGCCCGACCAATGCCTTCCAGGCTGCCGCCCAGCACCCGCCGCAACGGCTGCCCCACGGCAAACAGCGCGAACTTGATGCTGGATGAGCCGCCGTTGATGGTCAGGATGTGAGAGGGGGCCATGCCGTTATCATACCGCCCAATCGGGCCAAAGAACATCAAGGAAAGTTGAATTGCGGTTAAAGCAAAAGTCCCGCCTCGAGCAGGGAGGTGGGACTTGAATTTCAGAGCGTGAAGCGCCCCGCCCTATTTCTTTTTCTTCTTGTCGTCGGGATGGTCGCCGCCCTCGCCGATGACCGCCACCTGGCGCAGCAGCGCCAAAAGCGACAGGCCGACCGTCACCGCCGTGCCCGGCGAAACTTCGGGCGGCTCGCCCGATTGCTCGGCGGCGTTGACGTAGATATACGCGGCGCCCAGCCCGAGCAGCGCCCCCATCACCCCGCCAATCACAAAGGCCTTGCCGCGCCAATTATTGTCCATCTAGCCTCTCCTGTGAAACATGAGCATTGCCCGCAGGTCCGCCGCCATGCGCTGGGCGGCGGCCACGCCGGAGCGCACCTTCAGCACGCCGTCCGACGCTTTCTTAACGCCATCTTGAATCTTGCCGGCCGCCAGCGCCACATAGTCCTGGCCGATCTTGAAATACGGCGGCAGCCGCCGAATGCCCAGCGCCAGCACGTAGATCAATCCGCCCAGCACGGCCACCAGCAGCAGGCCGCCAATCAGGGCCGGCACGATAAGAAGGATCAGCGCCACATCCGCCAGCGGACTGCGCAGCGGCGCGCCGCCCGGCAGGATGAGCAGGACCAACAATACCAGCACCAGCAGCGCCGCCAGGATGATCGGCGCGAGAATTTGCAGCCGGGTGTCGCGGCGGATCTTGGCCTGCGTCAGCATGTTGCGCGCGCGCGGCGCGGCGGGTTTGGATTGAGCAGCCATCAGTCGTAATTCTAGCACACTGCGCGCCGCTTTCACGCGGACAAGGCACAAATAAGGCATGCTTTCTGACCGGTTTCCTGGACAATGGTTTATGCCCATGGTATTCTGCGCCCGACGGACCGCAACTCACCCACGAGGCGCCCATGACATCCAGCCAACCGGCCGAACAACGTCTCCTGCTGGGCAGCGTCGTGTTCGCGCTGGGCGGGCTGTGCCTGGTGCTGGTGTGGTTTGGGCTGGGCCGCGTGGCATATGACGTCGTGGTCAGCGGCGAGCTCGGCGGTCAGGTGGTCAAGGCGCTGGTGCTGGCGGTTGTGTATGCCTTTGGCGTGGGCCTGTGCGCCACCAGCCGCGCCCGGTTTGATAATCCTCTGTTCCCGCGCCTGGCGCGCGGCGCGGCCTGGCTGTATCTACTGCTGATCTGGCTCACCTATCTGGGCATCATCCTGCAAGTCGACCGGCAGCTTTACTCGCTGCTGGAATACCTGGGCTTCCTGGCGGTGCTGCTGGTGGAGCTGCTGGCGCTGTCGGGTCTGCGGCTGATCACCTCCGACAAGCCCACCCCGTATTTCGCGCTGTCGCTGCTGGTGATCGTGCTCTTCCAACTGCTGCTGATCGTCTATCGCTACGTGTTCGCCTCGGCTCACGCCTCCATTTATCTGGGCGGCAACCTGCTGCTGCTGCTGGCCATGGGCACGGTCAGCTCCGGCATGCTAGGCGAGGACGCCTTCAAAGCCTTCATCGAACGCTTTATCCAAAAGGTGGGATGACCCTCCCGCCCGCCCTGCCGCTCGGCTTCCGCCAGGAACTGGCGCCGCACGTGTTCAAGGCCGTGGCCGGCGGCTGGTCAGTGGCTGTGGTGGGGCTGCCGGGGCTGGGCCTCTCCAACCTGCTGCGCTTCCTGGCCGAGCCGCGCGTGGCCGCGCACTATCTGGGGGCCGAGGCCGGGCAGACTCTGCTGGTGTATGTGGAAGGCGAGCGGCTGCTGGATGCCGCTGGCACGGCGCTGTTCGCCGGGCTATCGCGGCAGGTGGCGGCCGCCGCGCACGCGCACGGGTGGCCGCGGGCCGAGCAAGCCGCGCTGCGCCGATTGGCGGATGCCCCCAGCGCCGGCGCGCTGGCCCACCCGGCCGCGCCGCTGGCCGGGCTGGTGGACTATGTGTGCGGCGACCTGGAACGCCGCATCATCTTCATCTGCGATGAGCTCGACGCGCCGCTGGCTCGCCTGCCTGTTGGCACCCTGCGCGAGCTGCGCGCCCTGCGCGACGCGCACAAATACCGCCTGACCTTTGTGGCCGGCTTGCGGCGCGAGGCGGCCTGGATCGCCGCCGGCCGCGCGCAGGAGGGCGGCGCGGCCAAATTCGCCGAGCTGTTCGACGAGCACACCTTCCCGCTGCGGCCGTATCTGCCGGACGACGCCCGGCAGGTGATCGCGCGCAAGACGATCGGCTGGGCGGCGCCGCCCAGCGACGAGCAGCAGGACCAGCTCTACCGCATCACCGGCGGGCACGCCAAACTGCTCATCGCCAGCCTGGTCTATCTGGAGCCGCGCCTGCACCTGCCGTGGGCGAATGTGGCCCGCGGGCTGCTGGCCGAACCCGGCATCAGCGAGATCAGCCGGGCGCTGTGGCAGGCGCTGGCGCCCGCCGACCAGCGCGCCCTGTGGCTGCTGGCGCGCGAACAGCGCGACGCCATCGCCGAAGCCGCGCTGACCCATGTGACACTGCTGGGCCTGGCCGCTGGCGGCCCGGCGTTTGTGTTTTCCAGCCTGTTCGAGGCCTTTGTGCTGGGGCAGGCCGAGCCCCCCACCCCGGCCGAGGCGGGCCCGGCCTCGCGGCTGCGCGACCCGGCGGCAACGGTGCTTTGGTAACGGGCGCGGCGAGCCGGCGCCGTCACCGGCG
>JAYTFQ010000106.1:0-13085 GCA_043734225.1 Anaerolineales bacterium
CCCTGGCGCCCACCGTGGAATTCTTTCGCGACGTACAGCCCATTCTGACGAACCGCTGCGTCAGTTGCCATGCCAGTGATGGCGGCCCGGGCCAGCTCAACCTCAGCGCCAGCAGCCCAGCGGTGGATGGTTATCCCGGCGCATACTTTCGGCTGGTCCAGGATTCGCCGGCCACCTATGGGCTTGGCGTGCCGGCCGGCAGCCCGCAGAACTATTTCATCGAGCCCCAGCTCACCCGCTACATGCGCGGCTTCCAGTCGCGCCAGAGTCTGTTGGTGTGGATCGCCTTCAATCAGCGGCTGGATGGTCGCAGCAACGCCACCCGCGGCGATGACCTCGACTACACGCTGGCGATGGCCAACGACCACGCTAGCCTGGGGCTGACCTGGAGCGAAAAACAAACCCTGGCGCGCTGGGTGGACCTGGGCGCCCCGATTGACTTCGGCCAGCCGTGGGGTTGGTTCGAGGACGACTTGCGCCCCACCTTGTGGGTTGCGCCAACGGTGCTCCAGGCCAGCCTGCCGCCGGTGAGCGCCATCAACCTGGGTGCGTATGACCTGCAGTCCGGTCTTCAGCCCAACAGTCTCAGCGTCAGCTTGAGCGTCAGCGTGGCCGGCCACCCGCCGGGCTACAACTTCGCCGCTGGCCTGAACCCGCCCAACGGCGGCGTGCTCAGCGTGCCGTTGCCGGCCGCGGTGGACCTCGCCGCGCTGGGCGCAACCCTGACTGTGCGCGTCTCGGACAACGTGGGACAGGTCACCACGGTCGTGCGGCGCTGCAGCCCAGTCCTGCTGCCCATCCTGCGCCTTTTCCTGCCGCTGCTCCGGCACTGACCTAAAGACCGACACAATATCGGACGCGCCAGCAAGCCGCACTTGCTGCCGCCGCCAGTTTTGCGGCATACTCTACGCGTGACACGCTTCCTGATCATCGGCGCCGGTGCGATTGGCGGCTAGGTGGGTGGCTGCCTGGACCTCGCTGGGCATGACCTGACCTTTGTGTCTCGCCCCGCGGGCGCGGCCAGCCTGGCAGCCGACGGCCTGCGCCTGACCTGGGCACGCACCGGGGAGACGCGCGTTGCCCGCGGCTTCCAGGTGGTCGCCTCGGTAGCGGCCGCGCTAAACGGCCCGGCCTATGATTGCCTGATCCTGGCCGTCAAGGCTTACGACACTGAGCAAACCATTCAAGAACTGCAAGCCATCACCACGACGCCCCCGCCGATCCTGGCGCTGCAAAACGGGGTCGATGCCGAGGCGGTGCTGACCGCGGCCTTCGGACCGCAAACCGTGCTCTCCGGCACGGTCACCACGCCCGTGAGCAAACAGGCGGGCGAGTTGGTGATTGAAAAGACGCGCGGCATGGGCATTGCGCTGGGACATCCCTTGAGCCAGCACCTGGCCGCAACGCTGACCCAGGCCGGCATCCAGACGCGCCTGTACGGTTCGGCCGGGGCCATGAAATGGTCCAAGCTGCTGGCCAACCTGGTTGGCAACGCCTCTTCGGCCATTTTGGATTTACCCGTGGCCGCGCTCTTCGCCGACCCGCGTCTCTATCAAATTGAAAAACAGACGCTGCGCGAATGTTTGGCCGTCATGCGCCGGCTGGGCGATCCGGTGGTGGACCTGCCGGGCACCCCAGCGCGCGCGCTGGGGTGGGCCATCAGCCGCTTGCCAGACGCTTTGGTGCGGCCCCTGCTCGGCCGGTTCGTCGGCGCCGGGCGCGGCGCCAAGATGCCGTCGCTCAATCTGGATGTGCAGGCGCGCCGGACGCGCACCGAGGTGCGCTGGCTCAACGGTGCGGTCGCGCGCCATGGCGCGGAGTTAGGCATCGCCACCCCAGTGAACGCAGTGCTCACCGAAACCGTGGAGGCGCTCACGGCCGGCCGGCTCAAACTGGCCGATTTCCGCCATAAGCCCGAGGCGCTGCTGAATCTCTTCGCCGACTCACATGGCTAGACCCGCGGCTCGCCAGCTGCTCTGCCCCGCGGCCAAAACGTCACTTGCGATGGCTGCCAACGACCAACTACCAGTTACCATTTACCAATTGCCACTTGGCCTGTTATAATGCCCACATCAATCGGGGCGTGGCGCAGCCCGGCTAGCGCACCTGCATGGGGTGCAGGGGGTCGGAGGTTCAAATCCTCTCGCCCCGACTGAAAAGCTCCTGTCACCGCACTGGCGGACAGGAGCTTTTGATTTAACCAGCGTCAAAACGGCAGCGGGTCGTTCAGTACCAAGGTCACGTGTTAATGGTTTGGCTAGAATTTGGCCGCATAATCACCTGAAAGACTATGCTCCTGCGCTTCACGAACACCACGCTGCTGGCGCTGATCGTTGTGCTCACCCTGACCGGGCTGTAGGGCCTGGCCTTCACGCTCCAGGGTTGGGTCTTCGACGCGCATCGCGCGGCCGGCTGGGCGTTGATCGCCCTGATCCCCTGGAAAACCATCGTGTCCATCCGCTCGCTGCGGCGCGGGCTGGATTGGCGTTTCGACCGAAGTTGGATGATCGGCCTATCTTTGCTGCTGGCCGCGCTGGCGTTGGGCGTGCTGGCGCTCGGCATCGGCTGGACCTGGCGGATCGGCCCAGAGCTGCTGTGGCTAGGCAATTACGGGGATACGCTCGTCTCGTGGCATTGGATGCTGGCATTGGTGCTGCTGGCGCCCCTGGCGGCGCATATCTGGCGGCGCTGGCCGCGACCCAAGCCAGCAGACTTTGTCTCGCGCCGCGGCGCGCTCAAGATGTTGGGGCTGGCCGGTGCGGGCACCGCCGGTTGGCTGGTGGCCCAGCAATTGGCGGCGGCCCGCGCGGCCCCGGATAGCCCGCGCCGTTTCACCGGCTCGGCGGCCCAAGGCTCGTTTGGCGGTAACAACTTCCCGGTGACCAACAGCAGCGGCGAGGGCCAGTTGGCGCTGGATACCGCCGCCTGGTTCCTGGCCGTGCGCGGCGCCGTGGCTCGCCCGTACAAGATTTCATACGCCACACTCGCCGGGCTGCCGTCGTCCGAAGTCACCGCCACGATTGACTGCACCACGGGTTGGTACAGCACACAGGTGTGGCGCGGCGTGCCGCTGTCCGTGCTGCTGGCGCAGGCCGGCCTCAACCCCGGCGCCGCGCTCGTCCGGCTGCGCGGCGTGTCCGGCTACATCGGCGACTTCACGCTGCCCGAAGCCGCCGAAGTCTTGCTGGCTACCCACGTGGGCGGCCAGGTGCTGGAGCATTGGCACGGCTTTCCGCTGCGCGCGGTCGCACCCTCGCGCCGCGGCTGGTTTTGGATCAAGTGGCTGACCGAGATTGAGGTGCTGGCCGGGCAAAAAACGTAGGGCGTTCAAAGGAACGCCCCATCCCCCAGCTAGGCGGCCACAACCTTATTGCGGATCAGCCCCACCCCATCTACTTCGCATTCCACCACATCGCCCGCATGTAGAAATTCCGGGGGCGTGCGCGCGAAACCCACGCCTGAAGGCGTGCCAGTCGCCACTACATCACCCGGCAGCAGGGTCATGCCCTTCGACAGCCATTCAATCAATTGCGGGATCTTGAAGATGAACTCGTTGGTATTGGAGTCTTGTTTGGTGACCCCATTCACCCGGCAGTGAATGCCCAGGTTGTCAGGATCCGGCACTTCGTCGGCGGTCACGATCCACGGTCCCATCGGGCAAGCGCCGTCCAGGCTCTTGCCTTTGAAGAACTGCCCACCGTGCCCGGTTTGCACATCGCGGGCCGAGACGTCATTGACGACCGTATAGCCAAAGACATAGTCCATGGCCTTGGCGGCGGGGATGTTCTTGCCGGTGCGGCCAATCACGAAGGCCAGTTCGGCCTCCCAGTCGATTTCGGTAGATACCTTGTCATCGACCGGGATATCGCCGTACGGGCCGTTGACGGCCATGGTGGCCTTGGTGAAAAACACCGGCCGCTCGGGCGCCACGAATTTGGCGCCGCGCGCCTCGGCGCCTTCCACCCCATGCTTAAAGTAGTTGAGCCCGACGCAGAAGATATTGCGGCGGGGCGTTGGGATGGGCGCCAGCAAATGCAAATCCGCCAACTTGAGCGCCTGGCCGCCCGCGGTCCACACCGGGTCAAACCCGGCCGGGCCGGCCTCGATGATCCGCAGCATGTCCAGCCCTGGCAGCGGCAGAACGCTGTCGTCTTGAACAACGCCCAGCCGCGGCCCTCCGTCATTTTGATAGGTCACGAAACGCATGCTTGCTCTCCTGTTATGCGACGTAAATAACCCAGAAAGCGAGTCTAGCACAACTTCCAAGGTAGAATTCGGATGATGACTCGCCGCCCGCGCCTCCTCGGCCAACCCACGCGCGGCAAGACCGCGCCCAACCGCCTGCGGCGGACGGATGTGTTTCTGGCACTGGCCTACCCGGAATTCGTCCGCCACCTGGCCGGCCAATATGTCGATCTGGGCTATGGTTTTTTCCCAGTCACCTCGGTGGAAACGCTGCACCGTTTGCGGCGCCTCAATTCTGGACTACAGGTATTGGGCGTGGAGATTGACCCGCAGCGCGTGGCCGCCGCGCAGCCCTTCGCGGAGCCAGGGCTTGGCTTCCGGCTCGGCGGGTTCAATCTGCCCTTACAGCCCGGCGAGCAAGTCAGCATCATTCGCGCGTTCAATGTGCTGCGCCAGTATGACGAGGCCGCCGTCGCCGAGGCGCTGGCGGCCCTGGCGGCCTGTCTGACGCCCGGTGGGTTGATCTTGGAAGGCACCTCCGACCCGCTGGGACGGCTGCTGACCTTCAATCTGTTTGAGAAACGCGCCGGCGGCCTGGCACGCACGGGGTTGGTGCTGTCGCCTGCCCTGCGCGCCGACTTCCAGCCGCGCCAATTTCAGGCCGTGCTGCCCAAGAATTTCATCCACCATGCCGAGCCGGGCGGCCCAATTGACCGTTTCTTCGCGGCCTGGCAAGCGGCCTGGCAGTATGCGCGCGCCCATTCCGACCAGCCGCGGCACATCTTCATGCTGGCGGCGCTGCGCCTGGCCAACTATTACCACTACGGCCTGGACCGCCGGCCGGCCCTCTTGCGGCGCGGCTTCCTGGTTTTGGGCCCCGAGTGGCCGGCGAAGTCGGCCGCCGGCGCAACGGCTTGAGGCTGCCCTGGAACAACCAGCGGCCCGAATAAATGCTACCGGCTTGTTACCCGCTTTGTCACCCCAATAAGTTACGATTATTGATCGGACAGACGCATTGCCAGCCGACACGACCTGCAGATGGGCGCATTTGGTACGCGCACGTTGACCGGCGATACCCCAAAAACTTTGCGCGTCTCGTACTTCTGCCGCCCAATCACTAGATAGCAATTTCCAACGACTGCCTTTGTCACCGCCTTGTCACCACTTTTAGACCAACTCGTCACGAGCCGGCATGTCAATCGTCCTTGAACAGCTAACCAAGCGCTACGAGGGACACCCGGTGGTAAACCGCGTGTCGCTAGAAGTCGCCGACGGCGAATTCTTCGTCTTGATTGGCCCCAGCGGCAGTGGGAAAAGCACCGTGCTGCGCATGATCGCCGGCCTGAACTCGGTGGATCAGGGCCGCGTGCTGCTGCATGACCGCGATGTGACCAACGATCCGCCGCAGCAGCGCGGCGTGGGCTTTGTTTTTCAGCATTATGCGCTGTTTCAGCATATGTCGGTGGCCGACAACATTGAATTCGCGCTTAAAGTGCGGCGGGTGGCCGCTGGTGAGCGGCGGCGGCGGCGCGATGAGCTGCTGGAGGTGGTGGGGCTGGCCGGGCTCGGCCGGCGCATGCCCGCGCAGCTTTCGGGTGGGCAGCAGCAGCGCGTGGCGCTGGCGCGTGCCATTGCCCACCGGCCAGAAGTGCTGCTGCTCGACGAGCCCTTTGGCGCGTTGGACGCCAAGATCCGGGTTGAACTGCGGCGCGCCCTGCGTCAGATCCAAACCGACCTGGGGATTACAACGATTTTCGTCACGCACGACCAGGAGGAAGCCTTCGAACTGGCCGACCGGCTGGGCGTGATGAACTTTGGCCGGCTGCTTGAAGTGGGCCGGCCGGCCGAGCTCTATCAGCGGCCCCAGACCGAATTCGTGGCCACGTTTTTGGGCACCGGCAACTTGATGGTAGGCCAGCTTGAAGCCGGCGAGGTGCGGGTGGGGCCGCTGCGTTTTCCGCTCGCCACCCAGGCCGTGGCGGGCGCCACACCGAATGAAACCCAGCAGGTGCAGGTGCTGTTCCGGCCTGAAGACGTGCTGCTTTCCCCGACGGCCGAGGCGCTGGGCGCCAGCCAGTTAGGCCAGGGCCAGGTGGAACACAGCGCCTTCTCGGGCGCTTTCGAGCGCGTGCGGCTGCGGCTGCCAGCAGTGGCCAGCTTGCAGCCCATCGCGCCGCGCCTGTCGTTTGGCGATAGCTCCTTCCAGGTGGAGGCCACCCGCTCACTGGAACAGGCGCGCCAGTGGCCGCTGACGCCAGGCAACCGGGTGTGGGTGGGGGTGCGCCGCATCCACGCGCTGGCCCACCCGGGCTTCAGCTTCCTGATTGTCACCGACGGCTCGCCCGCCGCGCAGGCCGCCGTGAATTTGGGCGGCCAACTGGCGCGCGCGGCGCATGCCCGCGTGACGCTGCTTGGCCACGGCGTGCCAACTGGCGCCATGGAAGAAATGCTGCAAAAGGCTAAGGAAGCCATTGGCAGCGGGTTGGCCGGTTTGGAGATACGCGCCACGCCCGACCCCGTGCTATTTGCGATCACCCTGGAAGTGGAACGCCAGGCGTATGACCTGGTGGTGGCTGCCCCAGCAACCACCAGCCAACCGGTGACGATCCTGGTTCAGCAGCTATTGGCGGCCGGCCCGCACCATGTGCTGATTGTGCGCGAGCCCAGCCCGCTGCCGGCCAAGGCCCTGGTGTGCGTCACCGGCAGCGAACCCGGCAAAGAAGACGTGTTGTTCGCCGGCTCGCTGCTGCACTACCTGGGCGCGGAAGCCACGCTTCTCTCAGTTCTGCCACAGGCCGTGCGCGATCCAGCGGCGCGGGCGCGGACCGAGCAATTTCTGGCAGACGGGGCGCGCACACTGTCCACCTTGAATGTTCAGGTGGAAACGGCCGTGCGCACCGGGCCAGTCTTGGAAGCCATTGTTTCGCATATGTCGGAAGGCGGCCATGATTTGTTGATGCTGGGCGCGCCCCTGGGCGGTGAAAGTGAACGGCTGCCCCTTGGTCGGGTCGTGGGGCAAGTTTTGGCGTCTGATATCCAACAGCCCATCCTAATTGTCCGCTCGCGTTATGCCCGCAGCGGCCAACCGCCTGTCACGTTCGACGGGCGCATCAAAATTATAGAGGAGATTCGAGCGTGAAGCACGTAAGGTTCGCGCACCGTTTTCTGCTGCCCAGCCTGGGCGTTGGGCTGCTAGCGGCCAGTGCGGCGCCCGCCGCCCCCACCCTTGCGCCCAACGCAGCCATTGCCAGCGTGCAGGTCATCCCGTACGCCGGCTCGGGCGCGCAGTCAGGCGTGCTGGTTGTCGGCCCGGCGGCGGACGTGGTGGCCCCGGCACTGGCAGCCGCCCAAGGCAAATGACGGCGCCGGCCACGACAGCGCCCACGGCTTCGCGCCCGACCGCCCACCCCGAGCGGTTCGGTTGGGGACGGCTGGCCGCGCGCGGCACGGCCCTCACTTATCTGCTGGTCCTGCTCATCATCCCGCTGGGGGTCATCCTACAAGATGGACTCCAGGGCGGGTTGTACGGGCTATGGCACGCTGTCAGCGGCAAGATACCGCTCTCCGCGCTCTGGCTGACGCTGTGGACCGCCGCGATCATGGCCGTCATCAACGCCGTCATGGGCACACTGACCGCCTATGTCCTGGTGCGTTACAACTTCCCCGGCAAGGCGATGTTGAACAGCATCGTCGATCTGCCGCTGTCGATCCCGACCCTGGTCACCGGCGTGATGCTGGTGGTGCTGTTTGGGCCGCAGACCGCGCTGGGCAGTTGGCTGCAAAACAACCTGGGCTGGCGCATTATCTTTGCCCCGCCCGGCATCATCCTGGCATTGTTGTTCGTGACCTATCCGTTCGTGGTCCGCGCTGTGCAGCCCGTGTTGGAGAGTCTTGACCATGAACCTGAAGAGGCCGCGGCCACGCTGGGCGCCAGCGCCTGGACCACGTTTCGGCGCGTGACACTGCCAGCCCTGCTCTTGCCGGTAACCAGCGGCACCCTGCTCAGCTTTGCCCGCGCCATCGGCGAGTTTGGCGCCATTGTGATCGTGGCGGGCAACATTCCCTTCCGCTCGCAGACGGCGGCTGTTTACGTGCTGAGCCAGGTTGAATCGGAAAACCGGCAAGGCGCCAGCGCGATGTCAGTCGTCATGCTGGCCATCTCGCTCAGCCTGGTGCTGCTGGTGGAATGGCTGCGCGCGCGCAGCCAGAAAGGCGCGGTGGCGGAGTGAGCGCCCAGGCGCCAGCGGCCGCCCGGCGCCAGGCGCGCCCGTTTGACACCATCCGGCGGCGTGTGTTGATTGGCTTTGTGCTCAGCTATGCCGCCCTGCTGGTGCTGGCGCCTGTGGCGGCTCTGATCACCGGCGCGGCCAGCCAGGGCTTGGGCGCCATGATCACCGCGCTGGCCCGGCCGGATGTGCTGCATGCCTTTGGACTGACGCTGGAGATCGCCGCCATTGTGGTGGTGGTGCACGCGGTGTTCGGCACCCTTGTGGCCTGGGTGCTGGCGCGGCATCGCTTTCGCGGCCGCGGCTTGCTCAACGGCTTGATCGACCTGCCCTTTGCCATTTCGTCGGTCGTGGCCGGCTACATGCTGCTGCTGATCTTTGGCCGCACGGGCTTATTCGGCCCGCTGCTTGAGCGGCTGGGTCTCAAGGTGGCGTTCGCCCTGCCAGGCATGGTGCTGGCCACCCTGTTTGTCAGCCTGCCGCTTATGATCCGTGAGCTGCTGCCGGTTCTGCAAGCCTTTGAAGTGGACCAGGAACAGGCCGCTGCCACGCTGGGCGCCAGCGGCTGGCAGACATTCTGGTGGGTTACCTTCCCGGCGCTGCGCTGGGGCTTTCTGTACGGCGTCGTCCTGACCTTTGCCCGCGCGTTGGGCGAGTTTGGCGCCGTGCTGGTCATTGGCGGCGCCATCCAGGGCCTGACCGAAACCGCCACCCTGTTTATTTTCCGTTCGCTGGATCAGCGCGAATATGTGGCCGCCTACAGCGCCGCGCTGGTGCTGGGCCTGTTCTCGCTGGCCCTGGTGACCAGTATCGACTTCATCCGCCGGCGCGCGCACGACAAGGTGTAGTACCATAGACAGGCATGCGGCGCTTACGTCTGGCGACACTCCTGGTCACAGTCAATCTTGGCCTGCTTGTTCTGGCCGCCGCCGGCGTGGCCTGGCTGGCCCGGGACCTGGCCGCCCAGGCGGCGCTTGACCCATTGGCCGCGCAGGCCGGCTTTTTCCGCTCGCTGATTGTCCTGGGCGCTCTGATTGGTCTGTTGGCCATCGTGAGCAACCTGTTAATTGCGCGCCAGCTGAGCCAGCCGCTGGGGCTCCTGGCCAACGATGCAGTCCGCATGGGGTATGGCGACCTGGCGGCGCCGATTGCGATTACGCCCACTGGCGAGCTACAAGCGCTGGCCGATGCGCTGGAAGCTATGCGCGGGCGGCTGTTGAGCCAGACCACCGACTTGCGCCGGCAGCAAGCCGAGTCCGACGCCATTCTGTCGGGCATCACCGAGGGCGTGTTTGCCGTGGACCGCGAGCGCCGGCTGCGCTATCTTAACCCCCAGGCAGCCGCCATGCTCGGCGTTTCGCCGCAGCAGGCGCTGGGCCGTTTCTGCGGCGACGTGCTGAATCCGCAAGGCGCCGGCGGGGTACGGCCGTGTGAAGAACAGTGTCCCATCGTGCATGCTCGCTTTCGAGCCGGCGCCCGCGCCACGGAGCAACTGCTGCTGCCAGACGGCCAGCGGCGCACCGTGGTGATTACCAGTGCGGCCAGCGCCGGCCAGGTGGGCAACGGGGCAGCCGGCGGCCCAGACGCGCCCGCGCATGAGCTGCGCCAGGTGCAAGTGGTGCGCGACGAGACCGAGCTGGAGGCCACGCGCCGACTGCGCGATGCCGTGCTGGCGAATGTGTCGCATGAGTTTCGCACTCCGCTCTCGGCACAGCTCGCCTCGATCGAGCTGCTGTTGGACCAACTGCCCGACTTGAGCACCGATCAGATTGCCGAATTGGTGATCTCGCTACAGCGCGGCACACTGCGCCTGACACACTTGATTGATAATCTGTTGGAAAGCGTGCGTTTGGAGGCTGGGCAATTTGCCATCCGCAAACAAGATGTGGCGCTGGACGAAGTGGTGGAAGCGGCAGTCGAAATGGTGCGGCCGCTGCACGACCAGCGCGGTCAGGTAGTCCTGGTAAATCTGCCGTATCCGCTGCCACGCGTGTGCGGCGACGCAGCCCGTTTGACCCAGGTCTTCGTCAATTTGCTGGCCAATGCCAATAAGTTCGCACCCACGGGTTCGACCATATATATCGGCGGCGCGGCTGGTCCTGAAACTGTGGCGCTGTGGGTGGAGGACAATGGCCCTGGCCTGCCCAATCCGCCCCAACCAGCGTTGTTCGCGCCGTTTGCGCGCTTTGTGGGGGCAAATGCCGCCGAGCCGGAGCCGGCCGGAGCCGGGCTGGGGCTGTGGATTGTGAAATCGATTGTGGAACGGCACGGCGGCGCCGTAGAAGCGCTCAGCAGCCCGCAGGGCACACGCATGGTGGTTATCTTGCCGCATGCTGAAGCCCAAGGACCGGCGGCCGGGTGAAGATTTTGGTGGTCGACGATGATCAGGCGCTGCTCAGCCTGGTGAGCTTTGCTTTGCGGCAGGCCGGCTATCTGCCAGTGGAAGCCGGGGATGCCGCGCAAGCCATGGCCGTTTTCGAGAATGAGCAGCCCGACCTGGTGATCCTGGATGTGAACCTGCCCGCGGGCACACCCACTGCGCCCGGGAGGTTCACCAATCCAGGCACGCCGGCCAGCGGCTTCGACGTGCTGCATGCTATTCGGCAGCAGGCGCGCACCCCGGTGCTGCTGCTGACCGTGCGCAACGCGGAAGAAGACGAAGTGCGCGGCCTTGACCTGGGCGCTGACGACTATATGAACAAACCGTTCAGCCCACGCACGCTGCTGGCGCGTGTGCGCGCGCTGCTGCGACGGGCTGAAACACGCGCGGGTGCTGGCGGCGATGCGCCCGGCGGCCATGCCTTGCGGGCCGGCGACCTGGCGCTGGACCCCGAAAACCAATCGGTGCGCGTCAGCGATCTCCCCTCCACACGCCTGACCAAGCTCGAATATCGCCTGCTGCAATTCTTGTTGGTGAATGCCGGACACACCTTGCCGGCCGAACGCCTAACGCAGCACGTCTGGGGCTATCGCGGCGCGGGCGATCGGCAAATGCTCAAGCAGTTGGTGCACCGTTTGCGCCAGAAAATCGAGCCAGACCCGGCCGCGCCCAGCTACGTGCATACGGTCGCCGGCACCGGGTACATGCTGCTCACGTCGGTTCAATCGACCTCTCAGGGCGCGGTCTGAGCGCCGCCGCAATTCGGATATATTCTCGGCTGCCATGACCAACGTCCAAAATCTGCTCGACCGCTGGGCCAACGTCCGCGCCCGCCTGCTGGAAACGATGGACAAGTTCGGCGACAACGAGCTGGACTTTAGGCCGTTTCCGACATCCTGGTCGGTGCGCAGCCTGATGCTGCACATCGCGCACGAGGAGAACGGCGAATTCAACTATGGGCTGACCCAGACCTTGCCCGAATTCCCGCCGGAATATGACCTCGCGCGCTATACCGACCGGCCGGCCCTGAAAGCCCTGTTGGCCGAGGTTCACGAGCCGAACCGGGCCTACCTGGCAACGCTTCCCGATAGCGACCTCGAGCGCGGCATCCATACGCCTTGGGGTGACAATTACCGACTTGTGGAAATGGTTGAACACCTGCTCGAACACGAAATTCATCACCGGGCTGAACTGTCGTTGATCCTGGGCATCCTTGGCAAACAGGGCTTGAACGCCTAAACCCGTCCAGTTGGAGTAGCGCTGCCGGTCAATGGGTCAAATTTTCCGGCGGCCTGATCAGCCATTGGCGCGAATATTGGGACCACGAAACACCCAAAGTTGAGGGCACAGCGAGATAAGGCCTCAGTTGGCGGCCAGGACTGTCCGATCTCGCCCATCAACCTTAGCGCGATACAAGGCGGCATCGGCCGTGCGGAGCACAACTTCCAAGCCATCACCGTGCTGCGGATACGACGCGACGCCGAGCGACAACGTTACCGGGCCAATTTTTCCGTCCGTCGCGTCAAATTCTATCTGCCGGCAGCGTTCGCGGATTTGCTCGGCCCGCGCGTG
The DNA here is from genome assembly GCA_043734225.1 of Anaerolineales bacterium. Classification (GTDB taxonomy): domain Bacteria; phylum Chloroflexota; class Anaerolineae; order Anaerolineales; family UBA6663; genus JAYTFQ01. Next base: position 12,364 of record JAYTFQ010000106.1, read on the forward strand.
GGTGACGGCCCAGGAGGCCTCGGGCAGAATTAGCAGGAACTCCTCGCCGCCATAACGACAGGGGATGTCGCTGCCGCGGGTCGCTGTCTGTAACAATTGGCCGCTGGAACGCAAGACGCCGTCACCGGCTTCATGGCCAAGACGATCATTGATCTGTTTGAAGCCATCGATGTCCATCACGATCATGCCGACCGTCTGGCGATTGCGCGCCGCCCGGTGCATCTGGGCGCCCACCCCAATCGGCTATTGCCGCATGACGAGGCGGGCGCTGGCTACCTGAATAGTACTTGCGTCCCAACCAGAAGGCGCGCCACTGGCACTTTTCTTGCTGGATGTGACCTGGTCGAATGGCGGGTCCCTCAAATTGGAAGGTGCCTCATGCTCGGACTCTTAGCACTTACGTTCTTGGCCGGTTGTATTGTCGGCGCCGCGATCAATGATCTGGCCCACTGGCAGCGCCAGCGCAGCGCCGCGCAGAATTTGCTGCGCGCGCTGGACTCCGGCACGGTATACTACGGGCGATCTCGAATCGAAAGCGCGGACATTGATTTGAGCACACACACATGACCCAGCCGCTGTTAATCCTGATTGCCGGGCCCTACCGCTCGGGCACCATCGACGACCCAAACCTGATTGCGGCCAATGTCGGCGCGATGACCGACATGGCCCTGCGCGTCTTCCGCGCCGGGCATCTGCCCCTGCTGGGCGAATGGCTGGCGCTG
>JAYTFQ010000107.1:0-2368 GCA_043734225.1 Anaerolineales bacterium
CCCTGGCGCCACGCGCCGCTGTTGAATACCAAAACCCAGCCGGCCCGCCGCGCCGGCGCCCCTTTGGATCAGCCCCCGCCCGCGGGCGGCGGGGGCTGAACCAAAGGGGACATTTCTACGTGGGACAACAGGGGGACATTTCTATGTGGGGTTGACAGAGGCCAAAATCCCCCTTGACGACACCGGCATAATCCAGTATATTCCTGGTTGTAGGATGCCTGTAAGTTCTCGTTGGATGCCACGAAAGACGACGACTCCCAAACAGCTTTCCCGGGAGTCGTTTTGCTTTGACCGCTCCGATGGAACACAAAGCGCCTAACATCATCACCCTTTTTTGGTTTTTGCCTGAAGGAGGCAAGTACAATGTCTGAGCGCATCGTCGGCACGGTCAAGTGGTTTAATGGCGCCAAGGGCTACGGCTTCATTGCCCGCGAAGGCGGGGAAGACGTGTTCGTCCACTTCTCCGCGATCCAGGGCGAGGGCTATCGCAATCTCGAAGAAGGCCAGAAGGTGGAGTTCTCCATCCAGAAGGGCCCCAAGGGGCTGCAGGCCGCGAACGTCACCAAGATATAAGATCGGCTGATTGCAAACTCGAAGACCCCGGCACACCTGGTGTGCCGGGGTCTTTTTTTGTTTCCGGGCCGCCGGGCCGAGTGTTGTTCGCGGAAATCCAAGTATATCGATGAGGAAATGCAGGGTGTACGGTCGCGGGCGGCAACGTTGCCCGCGACCGTACACCCTGCACCCAGTGAGATCAAGGGGCCGGCTGCCAGACCGGGTCGGTATCGATGGCGGGGTTGTTGGAGAGATTGGTCTGGCTGGTGCCGGCCAGGGTCATGCGGTAGATTTCGCGGTTGCCGTCGCGGCTGGAGACAAAGACCAGCCATTGGCCGTCGGGGCTCCACTGAGCCTGGCCGTTGTTCTGGGTGGTGGTCACTTGCACGTTCATCAGCCGGTCGTCCACCTTGGTGATGACGATGTCATGCGCGCTGGCCAGCTCCAGGGTGTAGGCCAGGTAGACATTGTCGGCCGAGAGGGCCGGCTCTTCGGCGCTGCCGCCGCGATCTTTGGCGCTGCGCACCACGCCAAAACAAGCCGGACAATCGGGAAAATAATGCCAAATTTCGGGCGGGCCGTCCAGGGTGGTGACGAACAGCGCCCGCTGGCAGCCGATATAGGGCGCGGGATCGTACTCGCGCGGGAAGTTGTGGCTGGCGCTGAAATTGATCGGGCCCAGACCCTTGCGGATGCTGGCCAGATCGGTGTGAAAGATTTGGTGCACGCCGTTGGAAACCCGGGTGCTGGCAAACCAGATCGAGCCGTTGCCGCACCAATTGGGCTGAAAGTCGTTGCCGGCGTGGTGGGTCAGGTTCACCGGATTGCTGCCGTCGGCGTTGATCATAAATAGATCGGTGCCGCTGCCGTCGGCGTTCTCGGCCACGTAGATCAGTTGCTTCCCGTCCGGGCTCCAGGCCAACTGCGTGCCATTGAACGGCCAGTTGGGGTCCCATTTGTTGGTGTTGTCCGTAGTCACCGGCTGCACATCGCTGCCATCCGCCTGCATGGTGTAAATCTGGAACAGCGCGCCGCCGCGATTGCTAATGAAGGCAATCCGGCCGCCACGGCCAACGGGCGTGCCGGCCGCGGCCGTGGTCGGCGTGGGCGTCGAGACACTGGCCGTCGCGGAGGTCGCCAGGGTCTGGTCCAGCGTGGCGGCTGGCGGCGGCGTGTTGCTGGGCGCGGGCGTTGCCGAGGGCACGATGGCGGGCAACAGCGTGGTGGTGGGTGTGACCGATATCGCCGGGATGGCGGTGCCACTCACAGGCGTGGCGGTGCCGATCACGTTGGTGGTGGTCGCCGGCGCCGTGAAGGCCAGGCTGGGGGTCGGCGTTGACCCGCCCTGTATGAGCACGTAGCCCAGCGCACCACCCCCGGCCAGCGCCAGCACGCCCACCAGCAGCGCCGCGCAGCCGAGGCCAATGACCCACGGCCAGCGGGAACGGCGAGCGCGAGCTGGAGCGAGTGGCGCCGGCCCGGGCTGGGGCGGCGGGAGTGCCGACGGCTGACGAGCTGGCGGCGCCGGCCGTGGCGGTGAAGGCGGCGGCGCCTGAAAGGCAGGCGGCGCTTGACGCACAGCCGGCGGCGATTGCCGGTCCAGCCGGTCAGGCGCAGCGTTTCGGGGCGGTGGCAGCCCGGGATCGGCGCGCCGAGGCGAAGGCGGCGGCACCCGCGCGGCGCCGGTCTCCAGGGCGGCGCTGGCCCCGCGCGGCGCGGCCGGGGCGCCGCCCAGCAGCGCTGCCTTAAAGGCGTCCACGGTGGGGAAACGATCTTCGGCCTTGATTTCCAGCGCGCGCATCAGCGCGGCGGC
>JAYTFQ010000108.1:0-4799 GCA_043734225.1 Anaerolineales bacterium
TGGCCCGACGACTGTCGGGCCACGGCATCCAGTTCGGCCCAACCTACCCTGATCTCGCTGATTTCCCTGAAGTTGCCGCGTCGGGTTGACAGCCTTTCAATTCAGACTAAACTCATCCATACCGAACGTTCGGTATGTTATGGTGCTCACCAAATCTGAAACGACCATTGCCACGATCCTCTCGGCTGCCGAAGAGCGGTTCGTGCGCCGCGCCTACGCGGATGTGTCGATGCGCGACCTTGCCGAAGCCGCCGAGGTGACCACCGGCGCGCTGTACCACCACTTCCCCAGCAAAGAGCAGTTGTACTACGCCATGTTGACCGCCTATCTGGGCCGGGTGCGCCAGGTTAGCCTGGAGGCGATCCCGGCCAGCGGCAGCTGCCGCGACAAGCTGCGCGCGCTGACGCGAGTGTTCCTGGCGCTGCCGGCTGAGCAGCGCGGGCTGATGGGATTGGTGCGCCGCGACAGCCACGTGTTTGCGGGCCGCACGCGCCAGGGCATCGTGCGCGCCTACCAGGCCACCGTGCCAGACCTGGTGGAGCAGGTGGTCCGGGAAGGCATTCAGCGCGGTGAGCTCAAGCGCCATGACCCGCGCTGGCTGGCCTGGACCTATGTGGCCATCGTCGAGACGGCGCTAACGGACTACGCCGAGCACAGGCTGGGCGGCCTGGACCAGCGGCTGGACGCGGCGTTGGGTCTGTTCCTGGAAGGCGCGGCGGCTCCAGCCGCGGCTGTTACTGGGGTGACATATGCGGATTAATATAGTCGGCGGCGGACCGGCCGGGTTGTACTTCGCCATCCTGATGATGAAACAGGACCCGGCGCACGAGATCACCGTTGTCGAGCGCGATGGGCCGGACGACACCTTTGGCTGGGGCATTGTTTTTTCCGAAACCACCCTGGACAACTTCGCCCAGCACGACCGCGAGTCGTATGACACTTTCCTGAGCGCGGTGCGCATGAGCAACACCGTGGTGGTGCACCACCGCGGCCAGGTGCAGCGCCTTGGCGGCAACCCCATTGCGGCGGTCTCGCGCCAGCGCTGGCTGCAAATTTTGCGCCAGCGCTGCCAGGCGCTGGGCGTGCGCCTGCGCTTCAACACCAACCTCACCGACCTGTCTGAGGTGCTCGACTGTGACCTGCTGGTGGGCGCCGATGGGGCCAACAGCCTGGTGCGCAAAACATACGAAGCCTTCTTCATGCCTTCGATCGAAACTCGCCAGAACAAATACATCTGGCTGGGCACCAAGCAGTCGTTTGATGGGCTGACCATCATGTTCCGGCCGGCGGACGCCGGGCTGTTCATTGCCCATTCCTACCAGTTCGGCCCGGCGGCCAGCACCTTCATCGTGGAGTGTCCGCCCGAAACCTGGCTCAAGGCCGGGCTGGGCGGGATGTCGGACGAGGCCACCGTGGCCTATCTGGCCGACGTGTTCAAGGTGGAGCTGGGCGGCCACCCGTTATTACACAACAACTTTGTGCGCTGGCTCAACTTCCCGCTCATCAAGTCGCGCCGCTGGCATCATCAAAATGTGGTGCTGCTGGGCGATGCCGTCCACACGGCCCATTTCTCGATTGGCTCGGGCACCAAGCTGGCCATGGAAGACTCGATCGCCCTGGCGGAAGCCTTTCGCTGCCAGCCCAGCGTGGCCGAGGCGCTGCCGGAGTTCCAGCGGGCGCGCAAGCCGGTGGTGGACCGCTTTCAGGTGGCGGCCCTGCGCAGCCTGACCTGGCTGGAGAACGTGCAGGCCTACCTGCCGCTGGACCCGCTGCCGTTTACCTACCGGCTGATGACGCGCAGCCAGCGCGTGGGTCTGCGACGGCTGGAGCGCGCCGATCCTGACTTTGCCGCCCGCTACCGGGCCTGGCGGGCAGCGCAGCCGCGCTCCGGCCCGATCCCCGACGAGTTTCTGGACCTGTTCCAAAAGAAGACCTTCGCCCACCTGGCGACCACCATGCCGGATGGCACACCGCACGTGACCAGCGTGTATGTGGATTACGATGGCAAATACATCCTGGTCAACTCGGCGCGCGGGCGCATCAAGGATCGCAACATGGAGGAGCGGCCGGACGTGGCCATCCAGATCCCGGACCCGGATAACTCGGACCGCTACGTCACGGTGCGCGGGCGGGTGGTGGAGATCACCGAGGAGGGCGCGGACGCGCATCTGGACAAGCTGTCCCAGCGCTATCTGGACAAAGACGTTTACCCGCCAAGCATGCGCTTCCCGGGCGAGGTGCGCTGCCTGTACAAGATCGAGCCGCGCCACGTGACCACCTGGAACCCCTTCGGCTGAGGCCGCACCCCGGATGCCCAATTTCGATTTCGGATATGAGGTGGCGGACGGCGTGGCCGTGATCACGCTCAATCGCCCCGAAAAGCTGAACGCGCTGACGCTGGAGATTTACGCCCAATTGCGCGACCTGTTCGCGGACCTGAGCGAGGACGGCAGCGTGCGCGCCGTGATCATCACCGGCGCCGGGCGGGCCTTTTGCTCGGGCGGCGACGTGTACAACATTATCGGCGAGGTGTTGGAGCGCGACATGCGCGGGCACCTGGACTTCTGCCGCATGACCGGCCACCTGGTGCGCAACATGCGGCTGTTGGGCAAGCCGATCATCGCCGCCGTCAACGGGTTGGCGGCCGGCGCGGGAGCGGTCATTGCCCTGGCCAGCGATTTGCGCCTGGTGGCCGAGAACGCCAAATTCGCCTTCTTGTTTGCGCGGGTGGGGCTGACCGGCGCCGACATGGGCGCGGCCTTCCTGCTGCCGCGCGTGGTGGGGCAGGGACGGGCCATGGAGCTGCTGCTGCTGGGCGACGACGTGGACGCGGCCACGGCGGCGCGCTATGGGCTGGCCAACCGGGTGCTGCCGGCCGAGGTGCTGCTGCCAGAGGCGCGGGCGCTGGCCGCCCGGCTGGCCAACGGGCCAACCTACGCGCACGGGCTGACCAAGCTGATGGTGAACAACGAATGGACCATGGACCTGGGCGCGGCGCTGGAAGCCGAGGCGCAGGCCCAGGCCTTGATGATGATGGGCGCCGACCACCGGGCTTTTTTTGAAGCCTTCCGCGAGAAGCGCCCGCCGGTGTTCAAGGGGCGGTGAGGCATAGTCGCTCGCGATTGCCGCAATACCCGGAAGGTGCACCGCGGAGCGCGCGGAGACCGCGGAGAAAAAGCGCTTTGGGAAGAGGATAGGGGTGGAATGCGGTTGCGAAACAATGGCTAAGACAATTGTCAATCCAAGTTCACTGGCTAAACCGTCTGGTTACGCCCACGGCGTCGCGGCCAGTGGCCGGCTGCTGTTCCTGGCCGGGCAAACCGGCATGGATGCCGCCGGCCGGATCGTGGCGCCCGGCGACCTGGTGGCCCAGTTCCGCCAGGCGCTGGCCAATCTTCAGGCGGTGGTGCACGCGGCCGGCGGGCAAATGAGCGACGTAGTTAAGCTGACGCTGTTTGTCACCGACAAGCGCGCCTATCGCGACCAGCTCAAGCCCCTCGGCGAAGCCTATCGCGCTGTCTTTGGCCGCTATTACCCGGCCATGACCCTGGTGGAGGTCAAGAGCCTGTTCGACGACGAGGCCATGATCGAGGTGGAGGGCGTGGCAGTGCTGCCCGAGGAGCGGCCGAATGGAATTTGAGCTGAACCCGGCGCAGGCAGCGGTGCAGAAACTAGCGCGCGAGTTCGCGCAGGACCGGCTGGCGCCGATGGCGCGCGAGATGGACGAGCGCGGCCAGATGCCGCTGGCGCTGGTCGGCGAAATGGGAGCGCTGGGGCTGCTGGGCGGGCCGCTGCCGGCCGAGTATGGCGGGCAGGGCTGGGACCCGCTGTCGCTGGCGCTGTGCTACGAAGAGCTGGGCCGGGTCGATTCATCCGTGCGCGGTTTTATGACCGTGCACACCAGTCTGGTGTCGCAGTGCATTCTGGCCTGGGGCAGCGCCGAGCAAAAGCGAGCCACCCTGCCGCGGTTGGCCAGCGGCCAGTGGATCGGCTGCTATGCCCTGACGGAGCCGAACGCCGGCTCGGACGCCGCCAGCATGGAAACCGCTGCCACAGAGGCCGAGGGCGGCTACCAGCTGAGCGGCGAGAAAATCTGGATCACCAACGGCGGTATCGCCCAGGTGGGGATTGTGTTTGCCAGCCGCGACCGCGCCGCCCGGCACCGGGGCGTGTGCGCCTTCCTGCTGGCGATGGATTCACCTGGCCTGCGGCGCGCGAAGATGCCCGGCCGCGAGTTGGGCCACCGCGCCTCCGATCATGCCCATCTCTTTTTTGACGGCGCGCCCGCGCCGGCCGCGGCGCTGCTGGGGCAGCCGGGCGAAGGCTTCAGGGTGGCCATGTCGGCGCTGGACCGCGGGCGGCTGGGGGTGGCGGCCGGGGCAGTGGGCGTGGGCCAGGCTTGCCTGGAGGCCAGCATTGCCTTTGCCCAAAGCCGGCGGCAGTTCGGCAAGCGCATCGGCGATTTTGAGATGATTCAGGCGGTGCTGGCGGATATGGCGGCGGACATCGAGGCGGCGCGGCTGCTGGTGTATCGCGCCGCCTGGCTGCAAAGCCAGGGCCGGCTGGCCACGCGCGAAACATCGATTGCCAAGCTGTTTGCCACTGAAGCGGCGGCGCGGGCCGCCTCGGAGGCGGTGCTGCTGCACGGCGGGCGTGGCTATTCCAATGAGTATCCGGTGGAGCGCTATTACCGCGACATCAAGGGCCTGCAAATTTACGAAGGCACGTCGCACATTCAGCGCATCGTCATTGCCCGCGAGCTGGTTGGCAAGGAACCGCCAGCATCCTAAACAGTCTGG
>JAYTFQ010000109.1:0-8829 GCA_043734225.1 Anaerolineales bacterium
CAGACGATTGTCTGGCCACGGCATCCAATTCGGCCGGCATTTTATAACAGGCTGAGCAGATACTCATTCCAGCCTATATCTGCCATCCTGAGAGACGCCGCATGACGTCCTTTTTTTCGGAGGGGCCGCGCGCCGAGCGGCTGTGGATTGGAAAGATTGCCCGGACTGTGGGCGTTAGACCTTAAGGATGGTGTCGTCGCCATCCCACTGGATGGCGGTGACTGGGCCACGCTCGATGCCCAGTTGGTCCAGCGCGGCTTCAAAGGCCGCGGGCGGGCCGCTGGTGAAGTAGGCCAGGTGGCCGCGCTCGGCAGTGGTCGGCTCGCCGCTCAGCCGCTCGCACACGCGCGCCACCTGGCGCGCCACGGCCGGGGCCGGATCGATGACACGCACGCCGTCGCCGCAAATGCGCTCGATGCTGGGGATGACGAAGGGATAATGGGTGCAGCCCAGCACCAGCGCGTCGATGTCCCGCGCCAACATGGGCAGCAGCCAGCCGGCCAGCATGGCGTTGGTCTCGGGGCTGTCCAGTTGCCCGGCTTCAATTTGCTGCACCAAGCCGGGGCAGACCTGCTGCAAGACTGTGACGCCCTGGGCGAAGCGCTCCACCACCGAGGCATACAGCTCGCCCTGAAAGGTGGCCGGGGTGGCCAGCACGCCCACCACGCCGGTGCGGGTGGCCTCGGCCGCCGGCTTCACGGCCGGCTCCATGCCCACGAACGGCAGGCCGGCAAATTCCCGCGTCTGGCGCAGCGAGGCCAGCGCCGCGGCCGAGGCGGTGTTGCAGGCCAGCACCATTACCTGCGCGCCGCGCGCCGCCAGGAAGCGGGTGATGGCGTGCGAGAAAGCGCGCACCTGCGCCAGCGGCCGGGCGCCATAGGGGATGTGGCCGTTGTCGCCAAAGTACAGCACGTCGGCCTGAGGAATTTGGGCGCGCACGGCCCGCAGCACCGACAGGCCGCCCAGACCTGAATCAAAGAGCCCCAGGGTGGGCAAGAGGCTCAGACCCTTTTCGCGGCGGCAGCCACGAAGCGCTCAAAGAGCGCCCGCATGCCAGCCTGCGACTGCATATTCTCAGGGTGCCACTGCACGCCCAGGACGAACGGGGCCGAGGTGGACTGAACGGCCTCGATCACGCCATCCGGCGAGCGGCCAACCACTTGCAGGCCGGGCCCCACCTCCAGCATGGCTTGATGATGGCGGCTGTTGACCTCCACGATAGGGCTGTCAAAACAATCGGCCAGGAGTGAATCTTCTTCGATTTGCACCGAGTGGGCGGCGTAGTCCAGCGGGTATTCCGGATAGCGGAAGTAATGCGCCACGGTCTCGGGCCGCTGACTGGGCAGATCTTGCACCAGGCTGCCGCCGCTGGCCACGTTGAGCACCTGCAGGCCGCGGCAAATGCCGAACAGCGGTTTACCGTCGCTGAGGGCCTGGCGCGCCAGCCACAGCTCGGCCTGGTCGCGGGCGGCGTCCACTTCGTGGGTGGCCGGGTGCGCGAGCGCGTGATAAAAGTCGGGCGAGACGTCGCCGCCGCCGGGGAGCACCACGCCCTGCAGCCGGCCGTACAGGTCCTGCAAGTCCGCGCCCTGCACCGAAACCGGTATCAGCACCGGCAGGCCGCCGGCGGTCAGGACGGCGTCCACATAGCTGCTGAGCACGCCCTGCACGCGGGCGTTGCGGCGGGTGAGTGAAGACGACCAGCGTTCCGTGGTGATACCAATAAAAGGTTTGGTCATAACGGCTCCGCAGATGGACAGGCCGAATTGGAAAGCAAAAGGCGCAGGCCCAAGAGGCGCCTGCGCCCAAAAAGCGCGCGACGGGATGCGGCGCGGGTAAGCTCGTTAGGCGACGACGCGCCGCTTTTCCTTCAGGCGGGCGGCCTTGCCGCGCAGGTCGCGCAGATAGTAGAGCTGGGCGCGGCGCACCTTGGCATGGCGGAAAATCTCCACCTTGTCGATGCGCGGCGAGCGCAGCAGGAAGGTGCGCTCCACGCCGACGCCGTGGGCGGCCAGGCGGCGCACGGTGAAGTTGGCATTGTTGCCGCCCTTGCGCATGCGCACGACGGTGCCCTTGAATTCCTGGATGCGCTCTTTGTTGCCTTCGATAATGCGCAGATGCACGCTGACGCTGTCACCCGGCTGCATCTCGGGGATCTTGCTGTTGACGGGGGCCTCGACGGCCTTGATCAAATCGGGCATGGTAATTGTTCCCTGAATGGTCCTGAGCAAAACTTTGCCGCCCGAGCGTTTGGGCGGCAAGCGGACGAGATTATACCACAACTCACCAGCCCAGGCGCCGGGCCGCCAGCAGCAGCGTGGCCACGCTCTTGGCGTCGTGCAGCTCGCCGCGCTCGATCAGGCCCAGACATTGGCTAGCGGGGATCTTTTCTATGGTGATGAATTCGTCTTCGTCCGGCGCCAGAACGGAGGGGGTTAACTCCTGGGCCAGAAAGACGTGCATCAGCTCGCTGGAATAGCCCGGCGCCAGGTAGAAGCTGGCCAGCTCCTCGAGGAGGCCGGCGCGCATGCCAATTTCTTCTTGCAGCTCGCGGTTCGCCGCCAGCGCCGGCTGCTCGCCGGGGTTCAGCGTGCCGGCCGGCAGCTCCAGCAGGTTCTGGCGGGCCGGATGGCGGTACTGGCGCACAAACCACACGTTGTGCGCGTTGTCCAGCGGCAGCAGGGTGATGGCGCCGGTGTGCTCGATCACGTCCAGGCGGGCCACATGGCCTGGGCGAAGCTCCACCTCGTCGACGCGCACGCTGAAGGCCCGGCCCTGGTAGCGGGTTTCGCTCTTGATGACTTTGGGCAGCATGGTTCCTCGTTTCAAATAACAAGAGGCGCAGCCCACGGCAGTGGCTGCGCCTTTGACTGGCAGCGTGACCTGGTGCACCGCGCGCGCCGAACAGCGGCGCGGGCGCCAGACCAGGGGAAATCCGGCCGGCGCTAGATGGTCAGCACCTGGCCGATGTAAATGGTATACGGATAGGTAATGCCGTTCTGAGCCGCCAACTGCTCGACGGTCAGACCGCAGCCAAAGGCCAGCCCATACAGGGTGTCACCCGTGGCCACCACGTGCTTACCGCTGCAGCCGCTGCCCTGCGGGTCGCTGGAGGCGGGGGTGGGGCCTTGCTGGCCAGGCATGTTCAGCTGCTGGCCCGGCGTAATGGCATTCGGATTGATATTCGGGTTCGCGGCAATCAGCGCCGCCACCGACACGTTGCAATTGCGGGCGATCTTGTAGATCCAATCGCCCGGTTGGACGGTGTAGGGACTGGAGCAGGTGCCGCCGGCCGGGACAACCGTGGCGGTGGCTGGCCGCGCCGGCACCTGGGTCGGCTGCGGCACTGGCGTGTCGCCCGGCGCGGTGGTGGGCTGGTCAACAGGCTGCTGGGTAACCTGCGGGACAGCGGTATCGCCGGGCGCCGGCGTGTCGCCGGGAGCCTTGGGTGTCCCCTGCGGCTGGCCGCCCGCGGCTACGGCCGTCTGGGTGAGCTGGCCGGCCACCTGGGTGCCAATAGCGGCCATGGTGGCGTCTTGATCACTAGGCTGCTGTCCGGTGCCTTGCGTGCTGCTGATGTCGCCGGTTGGGCCGGCGGTCGGCACTGTGGCAGTGGTCGCCGATCGCGTGCAGGCAGCCAGGATCAGGGCAAAACACACCAGGCTGGCCATGGCGGCGAACTGCACGCGCGATCGTTGTCGTAGCGGCATAACTCCCTCCTAACGGGTAGGGCCTCTGGCGCACACCTTGCCACACATCGGCAAAGTGCGCCTGAATCAATGTAGCACAAGCGATTCAGACCGTCAAATGCGTGACAGTCTGTGGTGCAGGAAGCATGCCACTGAAAAAATTGCGCCAGTGGGCAAACCATCCCCTAACCAGCCGGCTCTTTGAGAATGGAAGCATGGTTGAATATCATCCAATTTGTGTAACTGCCGAGCCGGGCGGCGTGGACCTTTCATTATAACCAGGAAAATCATGTAACTTTGGGCCGAATAGGATGCCGTGGCCAGACCCCTTGTGGAGCCTGGGCACGGCATCCAGTTCGGCTGGCAATCTGCCTTAGTGCAGAAACAGGGCACCTTTTTGGAATCTAGCAACTGCTGGATGCCCGCCCGCCCTGGCAAACATTATGTCCGTACGCTTCCGCTTGGTGCCAGTGCCACTTCTTATTGCGATTTCCCGCGCAAAACCACTTGCGCCATGCCCGAAGGGTATGCCACTTCAAAACAGAGCGCCTGGCAAGGCCTTAGCGAATTGTTACCCGCATCTGAGTAAAATCAATCCGGACCTCAATAATATTGAGATGTGTTTTAAGAAAATAAAGATTGGCCGTTGACAAATCGAAACACTGTCGTAGAATGTTAAAGAAATGGCAACCGGATATTGAGTTCTCTGACTTCGACATTGATAATTCTGAGCTGACTTGACATAGGAGGCCAACATGGAACACATGGGCAACGTGATGATGATTGAAAGCGAAATTAAGCGCCGAGAGCGCGAGGCCCAACTGGTCCGCGATGGCGATGGCAACCAGCTCCCTAGCCGGCCTGTCGCCTGGCGGGCGTATCTACTCGTGGCCATTGTGGTCATTGGCCTGATCATCTGGTGGATCATTTAGGAACGCCGATGCACCCATTGATTGGCACGTGCCCCGTCTGCGGTGAAACCCTGGAAGTGGTGCGGCTGCACTGCCGCAACTGCGACACCGCCATTGAAGGCCATTTCAGCGTCGGCGCCTTCGACCGGCTGAGCCCGGAGCAGTTGGCCTTTGCCGAAAAGTTTATTTTCCACGAAGGCAAGCTGAACCGCATGGAAGATGATCTGGGCCTGTCGTATCCCACCCTGCGCAGCCGCTTGCAAGACCTGCGGCGAGGGATGGGTTTCGAAATCGTCGATGCGGACGAGGCAGCTTTCACCGTCAGCGACGAGGACCGCCGCAAGATTTTAGATGACCTGGCGGCCGGCAAGCTCTCGTCCGCAGAAGCCGTGCAGCGCCTGCAAGGCAGTTGAGCCGCCGTTTGTTGTTTGGTTACCAAGGAGCCTATCATGGACAACAACCGTTCTGAAATTCTCTCGCAGTTGGCCAATGGTCAGATCACGGCCGAGCAGGCCGCTGAGCAGTTGCGCGGCTCGTCCGCGCCCCAGACGCCTGAGCCGCCCTCATCACAGGCGCCGCTGCCGCCGGCGCCGCAGCCGCCCAAGCAGAATGCCGGCCTGGCCAATCGCTGGCTGCGCATCCGCGTCAGCGACATCGCCAGCGGCCGGCAGCGCGTGTCGGTGAATGTGCCGCTAAGCTGGGTGTCGTACGGGCTGCGCATCGGCGCCCGCTACTCGCCGGAGGTGGCCGGGCTGGACCCGAATGAGCTGTTGGCCATGCTGCAATCGGGCGGCAACGGCCAGGTGGTGGATGTGGAGGATCTGGACGCCGGCGAGCACGTGCAGATCTATGTTGAGTGAGACGATGGAAAACTTTGTTGTAGAAACCAGCCTGAACCCGATCGTTGAAATCACCGATGTCGGCGGCGACCTGCGCATCACCGGCTGGGAGCAAGCCCAGCTGGTGGCCGAGACCGACAGCGAAGACAGCTTGCACGTCGACCATGACGGCGACCGGCTGCGGTTGAAATCCGACTCGGACCTGACCATCCGTTTGCCGCAGGGGGCACAGGTTTCGGTGCGCACCGTGGGCGGCGATGCCGTCATCCGCAAGCTGGTGGCGCAAAAGCTGGCCGTCGGCAATGTCGGCGGCGACCTTGATCTGCGTGAGATTGCCAGCGCCAGCATTGGGGTCGTGGGCGGCGACATGAAGGCCAAGCGCCTGTTGGGCGACCTGCAGGTGGGAAATGTGGGCGGCGATTTGGAGGCGCTCAACGTCGATGGCGCCGTCAAGTCGGGCAACGTCGGCGGCGATCTGGGATTGAAAGCGATCGGCGGCGCCATTCAGGCGCTGGCCGGTGGCGATGTGACCCTGGCCGTGAGTTTTAAGCCCGAGCAAGAGTATTCGCTGCAGGCCGGCGGCGATCTCACCTGCCGGGTGGGGCCAGACGCTTCCGTCCGTTTGGAGCTTATTGCCGGCGGCGATATCACAGTGGACGTGCCGGTCACGCAGTTGGCGGGCAATTCGGCCCGCAAGACCGTCACCCTGGGGACGGGCGCGGCGGCGGCCAACCTGCGCGCCGGCGGCGACCTGCATCTGACCAATGCCGGGTTCGAGGCCGATAGCCTGGGCGATTTCGACGAGAAATTTGGCGCCGATTTCGCGGCGATGGCCGACGACTTCGGGGCCCAAATCGGATCGCAAATCGAGTCGCAGATTTCGGCGCACATGGCTGACTTCGACAAGCTGATGGCCGAGCGTATGGCGGGCTTGAACTTTGTGACCGACCCAGCCGAAGCGTCCAAGATTGCCGCCACGGCCCGCCAGGCGGCTGAGCGGGCGCAGCGCGCCGGCCGCCAGCAAGCCGACGCTGCCCGGCGCCGGGCCGAAAAACAGGCTGAGGCCGCTCAGCGCCTGGCCGAATCGGCCCAACGGCGCGCGGAAGCCATCAACCGCAAAGTGCGCGAAGAGCATGGCCGGCGCGGCTGGCCGTTTCGCGGCGATCCGCCGCGCCCGCCCGTGCCGCCCCGGCCGCCTACGCCGGCGGCCCCGGCCGAACCGGTTAGCGATGAAGAGCGCATGCTGATCCTGCGCATGGTCGAGCAAGGCAAAATCAGCGTCGCCGACGCAGAGAAGCTGCTGGCGGCGCTGGAGAACAAGTAAGGGCAGACCTACGTGTCTGCCCGGTGTGTCTGTTGCGTAGGGGCAGACCTATGTGTCTGCCTGGTCTAGCGGGGCGGACACATAGGTCCGCCCCAACCTGAGCCGCCCAATCTGAGCCGCCCCAACCTGGGAGCGCCCTGAGCGCAGAATATTAACCATGACCGCTGCTTCGATGCTCAAACCCGCGGCCCAAAATGGGCTGCAACCCGTCGACCTTAGTCGGCATCTGGGCGGCATCGCTGCACTGATTGAGCTGTGCTTTGGGGCCGAGCTGGATGCCAGCGGGCGCGGCTTCCTGCGCGAGATGCAGTTCCTCAGTCGCACCGGCCCGGCGCTGCGTGTGCTGCAAGGGGTGCTGCTGGGCCAGCAGCCGTGGAACCGGGGGTTTGTGTGGGTGGAGGGCGGGCGGGTGGTGGGCAGCGTGAGCACGCAGCCCACCAATGCTCGCGCACGCACCTGGTTGGTGGCCAACGTGGCGGTGCATCCCGAATTCCGCCGGCATGGCATTGCCCTGGCCCTGATGCGCGCCACGCTCGATCTGGTGCGAAGCCAGGCCGGGCAAGAGGCCATCTTGCAGGTGGACGACGACAATCTGCCGGCCGTGTCGCTGTACCGCCAGTTGGGTTTCACGCGCGTGACCACCCGCACGCATTGGGTGCGCGCCGGCTACGCCACGCCGCCGGCGTTCGAGGCCTCGCCCTTCGATGTCCGTCTGCGCGCGCCGGGTGAATGGGCAGACCAACTGGCCCTGGCCGGCCAGGTGCGGCCGGAGGGATTGGAATGGTCGCATCCCTTGAGCGAGGCGGACTTCCGTTCCGGCTGGCGCAAGCGCGTGGAGCAGTTTTTCAGCGGGCGCACCGACGAGCACTGGGTGGTGACCGACCCGAACGTGTCCGCGCCCGCCGGCCAGGCGCTGGCTGGCAGCCTGATCATCAGCGGCGGCCTGGGCGAGGGCGACCGGCTGGCGCTGTTGGTCCATCCGCGCTATCGCGGCCGATTGGAGCGCCCTCTGCTGGTACGCGCCCTGCGCCGGCTGGGCCATCGCCCGTGGCCGGTGCGAGTGGAATATGACTCGGACGACACGCTGGCCGAGGCGGTTCTGACTGATTTGGGCTTCCAGTCGCGGCGCGTGCTGCGTTGGATGCGGTCCGATATTCGTTAGCAGGATGATTGAGGCCAGCATGAGCGCAGCACACGACACTGCCCAAAAGTTTCTGGACGCCCTGGCGGCCAACGACACCGCTGCCTTTGAAGGCGTGCTGGCCGAGGATGCCGGCCTGCGGCGCATGGGCTGGGACGGCACGGAAGCCTACCGGCCGCGCGAACGCGTGATGGCCCGTTTGCAAACCGAATGGTCGGCCTGGCCGGACGCGCGCCTGGAATGCCTGAGCATCCTGGCCGAGGGCGAGCGCGCCGCGGTGGAGTTTCGCATTCAAGCCACCGATCCGGCCAGCGGGCGTTACCTGGAGCATATTCGCTCGGCCTTTTTGACTCTGGCTGAGGGCCGGGTGCAGATGATCGAGCTGTACTGCCCCGAGCCATTCCCCAGCGCTCACCGCAAAGGCTGGACCGCGCCGGCCACATTGAGCGACGAAGCGCTGGACCGCTTGCTGGAAGAGCAGAACTTCAGCTTTGACCTGCGCCAGCATATTGGCAGCAAATCGTCGGGCCGGGTGAGTGTGCGCCGGTTTCAGGAAGGCTCGGGCCTGGCCCACCCCAGCGCCAACACGATTGGCGGCGTGCATTGGACGGCGGCCGAAGCCGACGCCCAGATTGCGGCCATGCTTGACGAGCATCGCCAGCGCAATATCGGTTTTGTGTGGATGGTGGCGCCACACGACCGGCCGGCCGACCTGGGCCAGCGGCTGGAGGCGCACGGGCTGGTGCTGGCCGGCACGGCAGCGGTGATGGTGCGGCGCGGGCTGGACGATCTGGATGCTATACCGGTCAATCCGGCGGTCAGCCTGGCGCTGGCCGACATGACACGCGAAGACCATCTGGAGGCCGTGCTGCGCATTGGCGCGGCCAGCTTCAACTGGCCGCCGGAGCAAATTCCAGAGTGGCGC
>JAYTFQ010000110.1:0-16101 GCA_043734225.1 Anaerolineales bacterium
CGCGCGTCGGGCCACAGCATCCAATTCCGCCCGCGTCTGTTGATGGACCGGGTCGTCGAGACCAATTACCAATTGACCCGTTGACCCGTTTGTTGACCAATTGACCCCTTAACCAATTCACCTCACAAACCCTGTGTTATCATCCCGCCCATGTCCGAGACGCCGGAACCCCGCTTGCGGGGCGCCCACCAAAACGGGCGCATCCTGCTGCTGATGGTGGCCTGCGTGCTGATTGGCGCGGCCGGCACCGCCGCCGTCATGGTGCGGCTGGGCCGCATTCCCAACCTGGCCTTTGGCCCGTCCACGGCCACGCCCACCGCCACCCTGCCGCCCACGCTCACCCCCAGCCCCACCTCGCCGCCATCGCCCACCCCCACTGCCACACCCGTCCCGCTGACGCGCATTGCCGATGCCGACCAGGCCCAATATGCCGGCGATTGGCCCAGCGCCCTGGCCGACTATCAGGCCGTGCTGGATCAGGCCAGCGACCCGGCCCTGGCACAGGCGGCGCGGCTGGGCGTGGCGCAAACGCGTTTCAATTCCGGTGACTCAGTCGGCGCCATTGATGAACTAAAAACGTTTCTGACCCGCTTCCCCGACTCGCCGCACGCCGCCGAGGCCGAGTTCCTGCTGGGCGATGCCTATCGCGCCACCTCGCAGTGGGCGCCCGCCATCGAGGCCTATCAAGCTTTCCTCAACCTGCGGCCGGGCGCGGTCGACTCATATGCCCAGGCCGGCCTGGCCCAGGCGGCCGTGGCCGAAGGCGACTATCCCAACGCGGTGGAGGCCCTCAAAGCCGCCGTGGCCGCGCGGCGCCAGGGCAACACCTATGATCTCCAGCAGCAGTTGGCGGAAGTGTATGCCGTCACCGGCGCCATCGACGACGCCGTAGCGACATATGACGCTATCTATGCGGCTACCGATCAAGACTCGCTGAAAGCCACGGTGACGGTCAAAGCCGGACAACTGCTTTATCACGCCGGCAGGGCCAAAGAGGCCTATCCGCGCTTTCTGGATGCCGTCAACCATTTCCCCTCCGCCAGCGCCAGTTTTGATGCGCTGGTGATCCTGGTTAACCATGGCGTGCCGGTGGACGACCTGCAGCGCGGGCTGACCAACTACTATGCCAAGAACTATGCGCCGGCGCTGGAGGCGCTCAAGCGCTACCGCGCCGCCTATGCCGACGGCGGCAAGGCCACCACCGCGGCCGGCGACATCCAGGCGCTGTATTACATCGGCCTGAGCGATCTATACGACAGCCAGGACGCCCAGGCCATTGCCGCCTGGCGCGACCTGCTGAAGCTGTACCCACGCGACCCCTACTCCACCAAGGCCTATTTCCAGATCGCCTTCGCCCTGCCCTACCCGCAGGACGTGGCCACTTTCGAGGCCTTTGTGGCTGCCGCGCCCAGCGCGGCCGAAGCGCCGGACGCCCTGTTCCGCGCCGCGCGCCTGCGCGAACGCAACAACGATCTGAGCGAGGCGGCGCAACTCTGGACGCGCATCGCGCAGGAGTATCCAAAATCTGACCAGGCGGCGGACGCCGCCAGCCAGGCCGGGTTGGTGTTCTATCGCAGCGGCGACCTAGGCACGGCGGCGCTGCGTTTTCAATTGGCCAGCACCTTGGGCAGCGACCCAGATGAGCACGCGCGCGCCTGGCTGTGGCTGGGCAAGGTGAAGGCGGCCCGCGGCGACACGTCCGGGGCGCGCGAGGACTATCTCAAAGCCACCACGTTTGGGCCGCATGGCTACTATCCGTTGCGCGCGGCACAGCTGCTGCAAGACGTGGCGCCCTTTACGCCGCCCATGCAATACGGCTTCCAGTACGACGCCGCGGCTGAGCAAGCCCAGGTGGACACCTGGCTGCGCGGCACATTTCCTCAGGCCCAGGCCATCGAGCACCCCAGCGACTTGCAGCCCAGCGTGCGCCAGGAGGCGCGCTTTGTGCGCGGCAGCGAGCTGTGGCAGTTAGGCCGGCTGCAAGACGCCCACGACGAGTTCGACAGCCTGCGCCTGGCGCTCAGCGGCGACCCCGTTGCCACCTGGGAGCTGGCGCTGTATTTCCACCAGATCGGCGTGTACGACCTATCAATACTGGCCGCGCGCCAGGTGGTGGACCTAGGCGGCGCCACCGACAGCCTGTTCGCGCCGCGCGGCCTGCTGCTGCTGCGCTACCCGGCGCCATTCGCCGACCGGGTGGTGCCGGCCGCCAACCAATACGCTGTGCACCCGTTTGTGATGTATTCGAAGATGCGGATTGAGAGCTTCTTTTGGAAGTACGCCCACTCGGTGGCCGATGCGCGCGGCTTGAACCAATTTATTCCGCCCACCGCCAACGACGTGGCCCAGCAGTTGGGCCTGACCGATTTTACCCAGGATGACCTGTACCGGCCGGCCGTGTCCATCCCGATGGGGGCTTACTATCTGAATTTCATCAGCCAGCAGACCGGCGGCAGCGGTCCGGCCGTCATGCTGGCCGGCTACTACGCCGGCCCCGGCAACGCCAGCGCCTGGCTGGACCTGGCCAAGGGCGATCCGGATCTATTTGTGGAAGTCATCCGTCTGCCGGATGCCAAGGGGTATGTGCAGACGACGTTCGAGTATTACGAGGAGTATCGGGTGCTGTATGGAAAATGACAGAAGACCGCGGCGCGGGATGGAGAATGAATGTCGGAATTCATCCGTCCCGCGAAGCGGTCCTTCGTCTTTCATCTCTCCTATGGTGTCGCTGTGGGGGCCGCCTGCTCCACAATCACCCGCCGCGTCACCACCGACCACTGTGTTAGCGTGTTGAGACGGTCACTGGCTTCCACCAGCGGGCCGGCCTGCACCCCGCGCACGCTGACGTCAACGCCATAGTTGTAAACCGGATAATACAGCAGCAGGGCCGGCACCTGATCCACGAAGCGCGATTGGAAGCGGTAGTACAGCCGCGCGCGGGCCTCAAGGTCGACCGTGATGCGCGCCTGCTCCAGCAGTTGGCTGGAAATTTTATCGTCAAAGCCGCCATAGTTCTGGCCGCTGTCCACCTGGGTCTGGTGCCAGAGCGGGTACGGGTCGGGGTCGGGCGAGCCGGCCAGATTAAGGTCCACCAGTACCGCGTCAAATACGCGCGGTCGCGGCGTCAGCACCTGATCGCGGAGGGTAGCGGGATCCACGGCATTGATGTTCACCACCACCCCCAGCGCCGCCCAGCTTTGCTGCGCGGATTTGGCGATGGCCTGATGCAGCGGGTCATTGGCCACGGTCAGCGCAAAGCTCAGCGCCTGATTGCCCTTGCTGCGGATATAACCTGAAGAGCCCGGCGTGGCGCCATTGGGCACCACCCAGCCGGCGGCATCCAGCAACTGCGCCGCGCCGGTCGGATCATACGCCGCCACGGGCAGGCCCGGATCGTACGCCCACGAGCCGGGCAAGATCGGCGAATTGGCCAACACCGCCTGCCCATGCAGCAGTTGGTTGATCATGGCCGAACGGTTCATGCCGCGCAGCAGCGCCTGGCGCACGCGCTTGTCTTGAAAGAACGGCAAGTCCGGGTTTTGCAAGTTGAGAAAGATCAAGCTGTACTGCGGCATCAAGCTGGAATAGACACCCATCTGCGGCAGGCGCAGCGCCTGGTCCAGGTGACTGGCGTCGATCTGGCTGATGCCGAGCACGTCGCCCGACTTGTAGGCGGCCAGCGCCGCCGTTTCATTCGCGTAGAACTTAAAGACCACGTCGTTCAGCAGCGGCTGCGGGCCATGATAGCCGGCAAAAGCCGCCAGGCGCACCCCGTTCACATTGGCCTGGTCGCCGGTGAGGCCCACAAAGCTGAACGGCCCGGTGCCCACCGGCGCGCTGTTGAACGGCACGTTGGGCAGTTGGGCGGCGGTGGTGCCGGAGAGCAGGTGCGCCGGCAGCAGGCCGATGGCGGTGTAATCCAGAAACGGCGCGAAGGGCTCGGGCAGTGTGATGCTGATGGTCTGGTCGTTCTCGATCTTGTAGGTGACCGACTGCCACAGCTTGGACACGTCGGCTGGGCCGGAATAGCCAGGGTCTTGCAGCAGACCAATGGTAAAGGCCACGTCGGCGGCGGTCACCGGTTTGCCGTCGTGCCAGCGGGCATCGGCGCGCAGGACAAAGGTATAGGAAAGCTGGTCGTCGGAGATGATCCAGTTGGCCAGGTCGGGCGTGGGCCGGCCGGTGGCGTCGAAGCGCGTCAGGCCGGCGAATAGCAGCCGGTCCACGTCGCGGTCCACCGAGTTGTCACTATCCAGCAGCGGGTTGAAGTGGTGGGGGGTGCCGATCAGGGCCTCGGTGTAGGCCCCGCCGCGCACAGGCAGATCGGCAACTTCGACCGCGTGCTGACCCTTGCCGGCCAGCAGGCCGCCCACCAACAACATACCCAGTATGGCGATGATGAGCTGCCAGCGAAGATGGCGCATGGCGAAAAAAAGGGTGTTCGCGGCCTTAGCCGGCGAACACCCCGTTTTGATTGCCTCTCATATCAGCTCGTGATGACGTTCAGGATGGCCACAACGAAAAATGCCACGGCCAGGCCGATGGTAATGAAGAACAGAGTGCGCTCCACCCCGCGCCGGGCGCGGAAGACCCCGCCCGTGTCGGACCCCGTCAAGCCGCCCAGCCCGGCCTCCTTGGATTGCAGGATGATGGCCACAATCAGCGCCACCGACAGGATAATTTGCGCGATGCTCAGATAATCATGAAATTGCACGACACGCCTCCGCTCCGAAACCGTAAGTGGCCGGGATTATAACGGGCGCGGGCGAGGCTGTCCAGGCTTGTTGTTATGTAAAAATGGTTAAGCCTTTTCCCGTTACCCCCTTACGAAGAAGAACGCCACTCCCAATATCACATACACCCCCAGCAACTGCGCCCCCTCCAGCCAGTTGCTCTCGCCGTCCAGCGCCACCATGGCCGAGATGCCCACCGCCGCGATGAGCGCCACCAACTCGAAGGTGTTGAACACCAGCGTCAGCGGGTGCCCGAGCAGCAGGCCGACGAACACCAGCACCGGCGCCACGAACAGCGCAATCTGCTGGCTGGAGCTGAGCGCAATTTCCAGGCTCAGCTCGATCTTGTTCTTGAGCGACACTTCCACCGCCACGATGTGTTCGGCCACGTTGCCGATGATGGGGATCAAGATGATGCCGATAAAAAACTCGCTCAGCCCCAGCGCCTTCGTCACCGGCTCCACGCTGGCCACCAGGATTTCGCTGAGCCAGACCACGGCGATGGTCGCAAACGCCAAAACAATGATCGACTGGCGCAGCGACCAGTGCGGCGTCGTCTCTTCCTCCACGTCTTGCCCGATGCTGTCGGCCGCGCCGTGCCGCAGGCGGTAAAACAGCCCCAGCGCGTACAGCAGGATCATCACCACCGCCACGCCGACGCTGATGCTCTCCACCACGCTGGCCGGCTGCGTGCCGCCCGCCAACGTGTGATTGAAGATGGAAGGCACCGCCAGCGCCAGCACCGCCAGCACCAGGCTGGTGGCGCTGGATGAGGCGTGCTCGCGGCTGAAGTGCTGCCGGCCATGCTTCAGCCCGCCGGCCAGCACGCTGGCGCCCAGCACCAACAGCAAATTGCCGATGATCGAGCCGGTGATCGACGCTATCACCAGGTCCAGCAGGCCGGATTGGATGGCGACGATGGTGATGATCAGCTCGGCCGCATTGCCCAGGGTGGCATTCAGCAGCCCGCCGATGCGCGGCCCAGTGGTTTCGGCCAGGGCCTCCGTTGCCTCGCCGATGAGGGCGGCCAGCGGCACCAACCCCAGCGCCGCCACGCCGAAATTGAGCAGCGGGTTCCAGTGCAGCAGGCTGCCGGCAATAGCCACGGGCAGCGCCAGCAGCAGGTAATAAATGGGCTTGATCGCCCGCCAGGAAAAAGACTTCACGCTTGGCTCCCGTGATCACGATAGAGTTGGCTGGCGGCGGCCGGCGGCACCAGCAGGCGCAGGCTGCGCGGCAGTACCCGCACCGACAGGTTTAGCGTGGCCGGCTTGGGTTCAGCGTCCGCCTGAAACATTTGCGGCTCGGCAGCCACGAACTCAAACCTGTTGCCAGTCAGACGATGGATCTTGGGGTGACCGCGGTGATGCCGGCCGGTGAACACCTGAGCCGCCAGCGCCAGCCCCTCGGCATACGTCTGGCCCTCAAACGCCCACAAGTCCATCAGGCCGTCGTCCAACTGAAAATCGTCGGTAAAGCTGAACAGCCCGCCGCCGTGCCAGCCGGTGTGGCAGACAGTAGCCATTAAAAAGTGGCCCGAAACTTCGCTGGCCCCGGCCGGGCCATCGCTGCGCAGGGTCAGGTTCAGGCCACGCCAGCCGCGGGCGGCCACAAAGGTCAGGGCCACGTTGTACACATAGCCGGCGCCCTGGCGCGAGTGCTGCCGCTGGCGCTCGTAGGCCTGCGTCACCAGCGCGTCCAACCCCATGCCCGCCCACACCAGGAAGTAATCGTGGTTGGCGCAGCCCAGATCGGTGGGCCGGGCGGGCGAATCCAGCAGCAGCCGGGCCGCGCGCGTCAGGTGGTTGGAACGTCCCAGGCCGGGCCGCGGAATGTGCAGCGTCTTGGCCAGCACGTTCGCCGTGCCCGCTGGCAATATGCCCAGCGCCGTCGCCTGGCCCGCCAGCTCGCCGGCGATGGCCCCCGCCGTGCCGTCGCCGCCCGCCACCAGCACGGCCATGGCCCCGCCCGCCGCGGCCTCGCGCGCCGCGGCCCGCAGCCCGTTGATGTCGTCGCGCCGCTCCAGCCGCACCGCCAGGCCATCGTGCGTTAAATCCTCGGCCAGGCGTTCCACTTGTTTGGCATACGTGGCGCGCCCGGCGCGGCTGTTGTGCAGAATGGTCACAGACGACATGGGGGAATTATAGAGGGAGAACACGCAATGCGCACGACGGACTATCAACCACACGTCACGCACCACGTATCACATGCCCTGTGTTACAAAGTGCGTGGTGCGTGATACGTGGTGCGTGGTGCGTGTTCGGTCATTGGTGTTTGGCCTGGTAGTCGTGTAAAATCCGCCCAGTGACATCCGAGCCGGCCTCGCCCTCCTATCTGCTCAACAAACGCTATCGACTGCTCAGCCCCTTGGGCGCGGGCGGCATGGCCGTGGTCTACAAGGCGCAAGACCTGGCTTTAGGCCGGCTGGTGGCGGTGAAGATCTTGCGCGAGCCGCACACCAACGACCCCGATTTCCTGGCGCGCTTCCAGCAGGAAGCCCGCGCCGCCGCCAACCTGGCGCATCCCAATATTGTCACCGTGCACGACTTCGGCCGCGATGGCGGGCGCAACTACATCGTGATGGAATACATCGAGGGCAAGGATCTCAAGACCCTCATCAAGGAAGGCGCGCCCTTCAAGCCCGACCGGGCGCTGGATATCGCCATTCAGATTTGCGCCGGCATTGGCTATGCCCACCGCGCTGGGTTGGTGCACTGCGATGTCAAGCCGCAGAACATCCTGGTGACCCCCGACGGGCGCGTGAAAGTGACCGACTTCGGCATCGCCAAGGCCATGGCCAGCATCCAGCCGGGCGAGACCACCGATGTGGTCTGGGGCAGCCCGCAATACTACTCGCCCGAACAGGCCGCCGGCGAGGCCCCCACCCCGGCCAGCGACGTCTACTCCATTGGCATCGTCATGTACGAGATGCTGGCTGGGCGGCTGCCGTTCGTCGCTTCCACCCAGCAGGCGCTGGCCATGATGCACCTGCGCGACGAGCCGCCGCGCCTGACCCTGTTCAACCCCAGCCTGCCCGAGGCCCTGGAGCGCGTGGTGCACAAGGTGCTGGCCAAGGAGCCCTCCGCCCGCTACCGCACCGCCGACCAACTCGGGCGCATCCTCATCTCCTACCGCGAACGCGGGCTGGAGCAAACCGGCGCGCAGCCCGTGACCGATACCCCGGCGCATGGCCTGCCGCCGGCGGCGCCCCCGCTGGCTGAGGTGCTGCCCGAAGCGCCCACCGCCTACCGCCAGCCTGTGCGCGTGGCCGTCAGCGCCGACGCCACCGTTCGCTCCGGCGACCAGGACCTGCCGCCCGACTATGCCGGCGACGATGGACTGGATTGGGTAGCCGTGGCCTTGGGCTTCCTGGCCTTCATCTCGGTGGCCGGGCTGATCCCCTTCTGGGCCTACGTAGGCTCGGTGTACTTCCAGCGCTAGCCTGTTCCGTTCACATTCAGTTTACAAATCGCACCCGGTTCAACTGGTTTATCGTCCTCTCATATAGATATAGCCTTTTGTCCAGCTACTCTACCTGTGCACTGGGTAGGCCGGATGGTATAATCGCCCTGAAATAACCAGTCGTCTGAAAAGGTTGGGAGGATGCCGTGAATTCCGCGCGTTTGAGAAGTATATTTGTCTACGTCCTGATCGTCGTCGCCATCGTCGTGCTCCTGTTCCAATTCCGCTCACAGGCCGGCAGCACGCCGCCGCTCTCCCTGAGTGACCTGGCCGGGTCCATCAAGGCCGGTCAAATCAAGCAAATCGAAATTGACGGGGATACCTTGCACGTGACCTATGCTGATGGTCACGATGCCGATACCCGCAAGGAACCCGTCACCACCGCGCCCGACCAGCTCATCGCGCTGGGCGTTACCCCAACGCAGTTGGGAAGCATTTCCTGGGACATCAAGAAGCCCTCGGATCTGAGCGGCATCCTGACCTTCCTAGGCTACATGCTGCCGGCGCTGCTGGTGGTCGGCGTGATCTACTTCATGCTGCGCCAGGCGCAAGGTACCAACAACCAGGCGCTCTCGTTCGGCAAGAGCCGGGCGCGCATGTTCACCGGCGACCAGCCCAGCGTCACCTTTGAAGACGTGGCCGGGGTGGACGAAGCCAAGGAAGAGTTGAAAGAAGTCGTCGAGTTCCTGAAGGAGCCCGAGAAGTTCATCTCGCTGGGCGCCCGCATCCCCAAGGGCGTGCTGCTCATCGGCTCCCCGGGCACCGGCAAGACCTTGCTGGCCAAGGCTGTTTCCGGCGAGGCCGGGGTGCCGTTCTTCTCCATCTCCGGCTCGGAATTCGTGGAAATGTTCGTTGGCGTGGGCGCCAGCCGCGTGCGTGACCTGTTCGACCAGGCCAAGCGCCACTCGCCCTGCATCGTGTTCGTGGACGAAATTGACGCCGTCGGCCGCCACCGCGGAGCCGGCCTGGGCGGCAGCCACGATGAGCGCGAGCAGACCCTGAACCAGATCCTGGTTGAGATGGACGGCTTCGACACCGACACCAACGTCATTGTGGTGGCCGCCACCAACCGCCCCGATATCCTTGATCCCGCCCTGATGCGCCCCGGCCGCTTCGACCGGCGCGTGATCCTGGACCGGCCGGATATGAAGGGCCGCGAGCAAATCCTGCGCGTGCACGCCCGCGGCAAACCGCTGGCCTCCGACGTGGACCTGAGCATCCTGGCCAAGAGCACGCCCGGTTTTGTGGGCGCCGACCTGGAAAACCTGGTCAACGAGGGCGCCATCCTGGCTGCCCGCCGCAACAAGAAGGCCATTGGCGAGAGCGAGTTTGAGGAAGCCATCGAGCGCGTCATCGCCGGGCCCGAGCGCAAGAGCCGCATCATCTCCCAAGATGAGCGGCGCGTCATTGCCTATCACGAAGCCGGGCACGCCGTGGTTATGCACCTGCTGCCCGAGTCGGACCCGGTGCACAAGGTTTCCATCATCGCCCGCGGCATGGCCGGCGGCTACACCCTGGCCCTGCCCGAGGAAGACCGCACCCTGTACGCCAAGAGCAAGTTCGACGCCGACCTGGTTGGCCTGCTGGGCGGGCGCGCCGCGGAAGAGATCGTCTTCGCCGACGTAACCACTGGCGCCTCCAACGACCTGGAGCGCGCCACCAAGATGGCCCGCTCCATGGTCACCCGCTGGGGCATGAGCAAGAAGCTTGGCCCGATGGTCTTTGGCCAGAAGGAAGAGCTGGTCTTCCTGGGCCGCGAAATCTCCGAGCAGCGCGATTACTCGGACTCGGTGGCGCAGGAGATCGACGGCGAAGTGCGCCGGATGATCGGCGAGGCCTACGATAAGTCGCGGGCGCTGCTGACCGAATATCGCGACAAACTAGATGCCATCGCCCGCCGGCTGATCGAGGTCGAGACCATCGACTCGGCCGAGTTCGAGCGCATCTTCCCGACGCCCGCCGGCCACGAAAAGCACCACAGCGTCCCCTCGCCGGTGGCGGCCCCCGTGCCAGTCACAGCTTTCACCAACCCGGCTAACTAACCGGCGCCAGCGGCCTTTCTAAGCGATACCATCGATCGACAGACGGCGGTGTGCCTGAGCACACCGCCGTCTTTTTTTGCATTGAATCGCCCATATATCCCAATTGACAACAACACCTCCGACGAGGCCACCCCAGCTGCGGCTGCGACAACCGCGACCACGCCCCTGGCAACCGGAAACGCGGCGGCCTCCAACACGCTCCCCGCTGCCACGGCGATCCCAAGCCTGTGGTCAGCCGGAAGCGCAAGCAGCCCGCCGCGGCGCTGAATCCTTTTTGTGTTCCTGCTCGTCCGGTGCAGATTAAACATCCGGTCGCTCAATCTGGTTTGACATCCCTTCCCGCACGCCCTAGAATGGCCCCTTCATCTCACACGGAGCACATCTATGGCTGGCTACGCCGTCGAGCTGCAAAACGTCGTCAAACAGTTTCCGGGGCCCACCGGTGAACTGGTCACGGCCGTCAACAATGTCACGATGCAGATCCGCGACGGCGAATTCTTCTCAATGTTGGGGCCATCCGGCTGCGGCAAGACCACCAGCTTGCGCATGATCGCCGGCTTCGAGTTGCCCACCTCCGGCGATGTGCTTATCCACGGTAAAACGCAGGGGCAAACGCCGCCCTACCAGCGCCCGGTCAACACAGTCTTCCAGAGCTACGCCTTGTTTCCGCACATGACCATTGGCGAGAATGTGGCCTTTGGCTTGCAAATGAAGAATGTGGACAAGTCCGAGATTGGCCCGCGCGTGACCCAGGCCTTGGAGATGGTGCGGCTGCCAGGCTACGAAAAGCGCCATCCCAAGCAGATGTCGGGCGGCCAGCAGCAGCGCGTGGCGCTGGCGCGGGCGCTGGTGAACCGGCCGGAGGTGCTGCTGCTGGACGAGCCGCTGGGCGCGCTGGACCTGAAGCTGCGCAAAGAGATGCAGCTGGAGCTGAAGAAGCTCCAGCGCGAAGTGGGCATCACCTTCATCTACGTCACCCACGACCAGGAAGAGGCCCTCACCATGAGCGACCGCATCGCCGTGATGAGCATGGGCAAGGCGCTGCAGGTGGGCCAGGCCAACGAAATTTACGAGCGTCCTAATTGCCGCTTCGTGGCGGATTTCATCGGCGAGACCAACTTCCTGGACGGCACCGTGAAAGCGCAGACCGGGCGCGAGGCGCAGGTGGAGCTAGCCAGCGGCCTGCTGGCCGTGGCCAACTCCGAAACCACCCTCACCCCCGGCCAAAAGGTGGCTGTGGCCATCCGGCCCGAAAAGGTGGGCCTGAACAGGACGAGCGCGGCCAACAGCTTCCGGGGGCGCGTGGATGAGGTGGTCTACATCGGCACCGACACCCACTACCGGGTGCGGCTGCCGGGCGGCCAGGCGCTGCGGGCGCGCGAGCAGAACGACCGCGCCGACAGCCTGCCCGTGGCCCAGGTGGGCGATGAGGTGACCGTCGGCTTCGACACGGCGGCCGCGCGGGTGCTGGTGGAGTAGCCCATGAACAGCGTCTGGAAACGCCTTCGCAGCCGCGAGAACCAGAGCGGGCTGTTGCTTATCTCACCCACCCTGTTGGTACTGATCGGCCTGTTGATCATCCCACTAATCCTAGTCGTCATCACCTCCTTCGGTCAGCGAAGTGCCGACGGCAATATTATCTACGCCTTTGATATTACCAATTATCTGCGCCTGATCGGCTACAGCCAGACCGGGGCCTGTGGCAGCACCCCTGCTCCCTGCTTCGACCCGCTCTACATTGGCATCTTATGGCGCTCACTGGTGCTGGCTTTCCAGACCACCGCGCTGGTCATCCTCATTGGCTACCCGCTGGCCTATTATGTAGCCCGCGCCCCGGCCAAGCGCCGCAACATATTGCTGTTCCTGATCCTGGTGCCGCTTTGGACCAATTTCGTCATCCGTGTTTACTCCTGGATCATGATCCTGCGCGACCAGGGCGTCATCAACCAAATATTGGGCGCGCTCTTCGCTGTTGTACACCTTGAATTCAAACCGCTGACCATGCTCTTCACGCCGGGCGCTGTCCTGGTGGGCATGATTTACGAATTCCTGCCCTTTATGATCTTGCCCATGTATACCTCGCTGGAGAAGATCGACCCGGCTTTGTATGAAGCCGCCGCCGACCTGGGGGCCAATACCTTCCGCACCTTCTGGCGCGTTACCCTGCCGCTCTCGGCTCCCGGTATCGTGGCCGGCACTATCCTGGTGTTCATCCCGGTCATGGGCACCTTTGTCGTCTCCGACATTCTCGGTGGGCGCCAAGTGATCCTGATCGGCAACCTGATCCAGAACCAGTTCCTCAGCGCGCGCGATCCAGCCTTCGGCTCCGCTGCTTCCATTTTGTTGATGGTCCTGACCTTGATCGTCACGGTCTTTTACGCCCGGCGCTTCGGCTTCGGCGACGAGGTGGTATATTAATGAGCGCCCGTCGTTCCCCCTGGCTGGCGCTCGTGGCGAGCCTGGTTTACTTCTTCATGTACGCGCCCATCGTGGTGCTGATTGTTTTCGCCTTCAACTCATCACGCAACAACGTCACGTTCGAGGGCATCGTAAACCAGGGCAGTTGCGGGCCGTTCTACTGGTTCTGCCAACTCGCCAAAAACAGTGAAGCCCTCTCGGCCGCCCGCAACACGCTGATCATCGCCGCCACCTCCACTGTACTGTCCACCATCATCGGCACTATGGCCGCTCTGGCCTTGCAGCGTTATGCCTTCCCGGCCAAGACCTTTGCGGAAATCTCGCTGTACATCCCCATCGTCATTCCTGAAATCGTGATGGGCATCAGCATCCTGGTGTTATTCAGTGCCATCTTTCGTTACTTGAACGCCGCTCTGGGACTGACCGGCGATGGGCGGTTAAGCCTGGGGTTGGCGACTGTGATTGTTTCGCACATCGCCTTTAGTATTCCCTTCGTCACACTGGTGGTGCGGGCCCGCCTGCACGGCTTCGACAAATCCATCGAGGAAGCCGCCATGGATCTGGGCGCCAACGAGTGGATCACCTTCTGGCGCGTGACCCTGCCAGTCATCTCGCCCGGCGTAATATCGGGCGCCATGCTGGCCTTCACCCTGTCGCTAGACGACTTTGTCATCACGTTTTTCACGAATGGGCCGGGCTCGACCACCCTGCCCATCTATGTTTATGGGCTGCTGCGGCGCATCGTCACCCCGGAAGTCAACGCCCTCTCCACGGTGTGGATCTTGATTGTGCTGCTGGCACTTTTGCTTGCGCAGCGGTTGGAAAGCCGCTCGGCCTGACACGTCGCCGGCCGCCTGCGCCTGGTTCTCTCTAGGAGGAGACTGATTATGTTGAAGACGCGTACTGCTGTTTCGAAAATGTGGATGAGCCTGATATGTGCCAGCCTGATGCTGGCCGCCTGCAGCCCGGCTGCCACCACCCAAGCGCCGGTTGCCACCCAGGCGCCCGCTGCCACGCAAGCGCCGGCGGCCACGGAGGCGGCGACGACCGCCCCTACGACCGCCGCGGCCACGGAGGCGCCCACCACGGCCCCAACCGCTGCGGCGGCCACGGTGGCAGCGACCACCGCCCCGGCCACGGCGACCGCAGCGGCCACCGCCGCCCCAGCCTTTGTTTCCAAGCCCAGCGGCAAAACCACCAGCACCGGGTTCGTTTGCCCCGAGCCTCAGAACAAGGCTACGCTCACGTCGACCTCGCTCAACCTGTTTGTGTGGACCGAATACATTCCGCAGGACATCATCGACTGCTTCGGGTTGGTATATGGCATCAAAGTCAACCGCGATGAGTATTCGGCCAACGAGGAAATGTACGCCAAACTCTCGGCCGGCAGCACCAGCTATGACATCGTGCAGCCCACCGACTACATCGTGCCGCTGATGAGCCGCAACAACCTGATTCAGAAGCTGGACAAGAGCAAGCTGCCCATCATCAGCAACTTTGCGCCGCAGTACATGGGGCTGGGGTTTGATCCCAACAACGACTATACCATCCCCTATGAGGCCGGCACCGACGCCATTGTGGTAAACACGGCCAAGGTGACCAACGTGCCCAAGTCGTGGGCCGACCTGTGGAAGCCGGAATACGCCGGGCACATGGTCTTCCTGGACGACTCGCGCTCAGTCATCGGGCTGACCCTGCTGACCCTCGGCTTCGACGTGAACACCAAAGACCCGGCCCAGCTCGACCAGGCCAAGGCCAAGCTGAAAGAATTGGTGCCAGGTATCAAGCTCTTCGACAGCGACAGCCCCAAGACATCCTTGATTGCCGGCGATGTGGCCCTGGGCGAGACGTGGACCTTCGAGGCCCTGGCCGCCCAGCAAGCCGTGCCGACCATCCAGTACATCTATCCGACCGAAGGCGCCATCCTGTGGCAGGATAACTACGCCATCCCCACCGGCGCGCCCCACCGGGACGCGGCTTATGCCTGGCTGAACTACACCATGCAGCCCGACGTGTTCTGGCTGATGCTGCGCGACTTCGCCTACACCAACCCCAACCAGGCCGCGTTGGACTTTGCCAAGAACAACAACATCAGCACCAAGAACGCCGATGGCAAATCCCTGACCAGCACAGATCTGTATAACACCTACATCAACTCACCCATCACCAACACCCCGTTGGCCGACCTCAAGGCCGGCCACCGCATCGAAGACGTGGGCGACGCCACGCCGCTGTACGATAAGTTGTGGACTGAAGTGAAAGGCAAGTAATTGCCAATTCGTCATTGGTAATTCGTTGCAGCCAGATTACCGGGACGGGTGGCAAAAGACCCGTCCCGGTTGCTGTCTGGCGATTTGGTATGATGTAGGGGGCGCGCTTGTGCGCCTTATTGAGGAGCGTGAAAATGGACTACAAATCACTGGGACGCACCGGGCTGAAGGTCAGCCCGCTGTGCTTGGGCACCATGAATTTCGGCCCGCGCACCACCGAGCCAGACAGCTACGCCATCATGGACCGGGCGCTGGCCCTGGGCATCAACTTCTTCGACACCGCCGATGTCTACGGCCAGAAGATGGGCGAAGGCGTCACCGAAGGCATTGTCGGCCGCTGGTTTGCCCAGGGCGGCGGCCGGCGCGAGCAGGTGGTCATTGCCACCAAGGTCAACGGCCGCATGGGCACCGGGCCCAACGACCGGCGCCTATCGGCCTATCACATCCGGCGCGCTTGCGACGAAAGCCTGCGCCGGCTGCAAACCGACCACATCGACCTATACCAGATGCATCACATCGATCGCGAAACGCCGTGGGAAGAGATCTGGCAGGCCATGCAGGTGCTGGTGCAGCAAGGCAAGGTGCTCTACGTCGGCAGCAGCAACTTTGCCGGCTGGCACATCGCCCAGGCCCAAGGCGAGGCCCACGCCCAGCACTTCATGGGCCTGGTGGCCGAGCAGTGCCTGTATAACCTGGCGGCTCGCACCGTGGAGCTGGAAATTCTGCCGGCCTGCCGCGGCTTTGGCCTGGGGGTCATTCCCTGGAGCCCGCTGGCCGGCGGCCTGCTGGCCGGTGCGCCGGCCAAGGGCAAGGCCTCCAAGGAAGGCCGCCGGGCCGAGGCCGCCCGCCAGGCCGAGTTCCGCGCGCGGCGCGCACAGTTGAAGGATTACGAGGGCGTGTGCAAAAAGCTAGGTGAGCAGCCGGCTGATGTGGCGCTGGCCTGGCTCCTGGCCAACCCCATTGTCACGGCGCCCATCATTGGCCCGCGCACCCTGGAGCAACTCGAAGGCAACCTGCGGGCGCTGGAGATCAAGCTGGACGAAGAAGCCTTGAAGAAGCTGGACGAGATTTGGCCCGGCCCCGGCGGCGAGGCGCCGGAAGCCTTCGCCTGGTAAGTCCGGGCTGCTTTTTACACACCTTCAAGGGGCGGGCCGACAACCCGCCCCTTTTCGTTTG
>JAYTFQ010000111.1:0-4532 GCA_043734225.1 Anaerolineales bacterium
CATCGACCAACGCCAGGCTTTACGAGGTCCCGCATGCCAACTTCCAAACAACCGAAATCGGCCGCGCCCGTCAAGGCCATTGTGCCCAGCGATGAAATCGACGCCGAGATCGCCGAAGATTTGGCCGAGCGCCAGCAGCTCGACCTGGCCGGCCGCAGCAGCCTGGGCCAGCGCCAGCGCGAGCACGCCTCCACCTCGCCCAAGCTGGCTGGCGGGGATGTGGATGCCGCCTGGGACGACGAGGGCGGCGACGGCGAAGAACTGATCGGCGGCAGCACGCCCACCCCCGATCAGGACCGGGTGGACGAGATCGGCGAAGGCGCCGGCCTGACCTATAAAGACGACGAGCCGCTCAACTACGACAAGGTGCTGGCCCGCGACCAGCACCGCTGGGAGCTGAACGCCGCCTCGGCCGGTGAGACCGCCGAGGAAGAGACGGCGATTGAACTGGATGATGATGACGATGAAGACGAAGAAGACCTGGATGAATTGGGCCTGACCGACGGTGAGACCGACTCGCTGGAAGTGTTGGACGTCGATGATCTGGCCGATGACGAGGATGAGGCCGAAGAGGTCGAGGAAGCCGATGCCGACAATCTGGACGAGCTGGAAGACGACGATACGCTCGGCCCGGATGACGACGAGGAGGACGAAGACGAGGACGATGACGACGATGATGATGAGGACGACGACGACGATTTCTAGCGCGCGCCGTCCCCGGCGCTGGCCGCCGTCATCCGCCGGCCCTCACTCGCGATAGTGGCAGCCCACGCTGGTCTTATTTTCCCAGGCGGCCGAGGCCACAATGATGGCCGCCAGCACCGCGTTGCGCAGCCCGATGAGCCCGTCGGTGATGCGCGTCTGGTCGTAGAACTGCTCGATCTCCGATTCTAGCTCGCGCAAATCGTTCAGCGCCCGCGCCAGGCGCGGCG
Organism: Anaerolineales bacterium; assembly: GCA_043734225.1. GTDB lineage: Bacteria > Chloroflexota > Anaerolineae > Anaerolineales > UBA6663 > JAYTFQ01. Next base: position 933 of record JAYTFQ010000111.1, read on the forward strand.
TGGTGCGCACCAGTCCCACGTAGTTCCACATGATGTGTTTGATCGAGCTCATATCCTGGGCGATTAGGGCCGGGTCGGGGTCATCGTTCCCCGCGTCATGCCAGGACGCAATGTCCGCCGGGTCCGGCGCCGGCGTGTCTGTGATCAAGCCGCTCATCTGGCGCGCGGCGCGCTCACCCCACACCAGTCCCTCCAGCAGCGAGGTGCTGGCCAGCCGGTTGGCGCCATGCAGCCCGGTGCAGGCGGCTTCCCCGATGGCGTACAGGTTTCCGATTGTCGTCTGGCCCCAATCGTCCACCCACACCCCGCCGCACGAATAGTGCGCCGCCGGCACCACCGGCACTAGCTCGCGGGTGATGTCCACCCCGTGCGCCAGGCAATCCTGATAAATGTTCGGAAAGTGCGTCAGGATTTCGTCCCGGCTGATATGGTTGCCCAAGTCGAGATAGACATGCGTCACATCGTGCGCCAGCATCTCGTGGTGGATACTGCGCGACACCACGTCGCGCGGCGCCAGGTCGCCCCATTCGGCGTCGTACTTTTGCATGAACGGCTCGCCATTGGCATGCACCAGCCGCGCCCCGGCCCCGCGCACCGCCTCGGAAATCAGGAACAGCGGCGCCGGCGGCCGGTAAAACACCGTGGGGTGGAACTGGACGAACTCGGCGTTGATAATGCGCGCGCCGGCGCGCTGAGCCATGGCCAGCCCGTCGCCGCGCGCGCCGGCCGGGTTGGTGGTGCGCAGGAAGATCTGGCCCAGCCCGCCCGTGGCCAGCACTGTTTTCTTGGCCAGGCAGCGCACCACGCGCCCGCTGGCCTGCTCCAGCAGGTAGGCGCCCACGCACGACTGCTGGTCGTAAATGGTCAGCCGGTTCAGTGAGTGGTGCGATGGCGTCAGCAGGTCGATAGCGGTGTGCCCAGGTAGCAGCGTCACCTTCGGGTTGGCGCGCAGCGCGTCGATCAGCGCCAGCTCAATGGAGCGGCCGGTAGTGTCGGCGGCGTGCAGGATGCGCGGCACCGAATGGCCGCCCTCCAGCCCCAGCGACAGGCGCCCGTCCGGCTGGCGGTCGAACTGCACCCCCACCTTCTTCATCAGGATTTCTTCCACCAGCCGCGGGCCGTCCTCCGACAGAATTTTGACCGCCGCCGGCTTGCAGTGGCCGGCCCCAGCCCGCAGAATGTCTTCCGCCAGCAGCGCGGCCGAATCGTGCTCGCCGCGGGCGATGATGCCGCCCTGGGCATAGTAGGTGTTCGACTCGCTGGCCTCGCGCGCGCGGGTGACCAGAGTCACCGGGATGCCGGCCTCCGCTAATTGCAGCGCCAGCACCCCGCCGGCAATGCCGGAGCCGATGATCAGCACCTCGGTTTGGATCAGGTCGTCCATGCGCGCTCAGTCCTTTGGGCCAATCGCGATCATGCGCTCCACCGCCCGCGCCGCGCGCACCCGGATGGGCTCGGGCACGTCGATGACGTAGCGCGTCAGCTTGAGCGACGCCAGCGTGTCTTCCAGGGTGATCTCGTTCATATGCGGGCAGCGCACGCTGCACAGCCGCAGCATGTCCTTGTCCGGGTTGGCGGCCACGATGTTGTCGCCCATCGAGCACTCGGTCAGCAGCAGGTAGCGCGGCGCGTGGGTGCGCTCCACGTACCGGATCATGGCCGTGGTGCTGCCCGAGAAATCCGAAGCCGCCACCACCTGCGGGCTGCATTCGGGATGGGCCAGGATGACCACATCTGGGAACTGGGCCCGCACGTCCTCAATATCCTTGACCGTGAACTTCTCGTGCACCTCGCAGCGCCCATGCCAGCCCACCAGTTGATAGTCCAGCTCGGTGGAGGCGCCCTTCGGCTGGCGGGTGGGGAAGATGATGTGCTTGCCGGTCTCGCGCGCCACGTTCAGCGCCAGGTACTCATCCGGCAGAAAGATGACATGCTCGCTGTGGAGCGACTCCACCACCGCCACGGCGTTGCTAGAGGTGCAGCAGATATCTGTCTCGGCTTTCACATCGGCGTAGGTGTTGACGTACGTCACCACTGGCACGCCGGGGAATTGGGCCTTCAGCGCGCGCACATCCGCGGCGGTGATGCTGGCCGCCAGCGAGCAGCCGGCTACCTTAGCCGGCAGCAGCACGGTCTTGCTCGGGTTCAGGATCTTGGCCGTCTCGGCCATGAAGCGCACGCCGCAGAAGATGATGATGTCCGCCTCCGATTGCGCCGCCCGCCGGCTCAGCTCCAGCGAGTCGCCGGTGTAATCCGGGATCGAGTGAAACAAGGCGGGCTCCATATAGTTGTGCCCCAGGATCACGGCGTTGCGTTCCTTCTTGAGCAGGTTGATTTCAGCCGCCAGCTCCGCCTTGATCCTCAGCTCCACATCCGGCACCACATCCCTCAGCTTGGCCTTCAGCGCCGTGTACATGGCTTCCGTCGTTGTTATGGTTGAAATTTTTGTGTCCATGGTTATTTTCCATCCAGGCGATACAGCTCCAGGCTCACATCCAGCGCGCGCACCGAATGGGTCAGCGCACCAACCGATATGTAATCCACGCCGGTGGCCGCTATGCCGGCCACCGTCTCCAGCGACACGTTGCCCGAGGCCTCCAGCGCCACGCGCCCCGCCGCCAATGCCACCGCCGCGCGCATCTCGGGCGGGGTCATGTTGTCCAGCAGAATACGGTCCAGCGGCGGCTCCAGCGCCAGCGCCTGGCGCAATTGCGCCTCGCTGGTCACCTCCACCTCGATCGGCCGCCGGCGGGCATCGCCGGCTCGCACGCGCCGCACGGCCTCGGTCAGGTCACCGCCCACGGCGGCGATGTGGTTGTCCTTGATCAGCACCATGTCGAACAGGCCAAAGCGGTGGTTTTGCCCGCCACCCAGCCGCACCGCCCACTTATCCAGCACGCGCAGCCCCGGCGCCGTTTTGCGCGTGTCCAGGATCACCGCCCGGCTGCCCTGCACGGCGTCCACGAACTGGCGCGTCAGGCTGGCAATGCCCGACATGCGCTGCATCAGGTTCAGCGCCGTGCGCTCGCCGCTCAGCAGCGCCCGGCCCAGCCCTTCCACCGTCGCCACCACCTGTCCGCGCGCCACGGCGCTGCCTTCGGCCGCGTGGGCGGTGAACAAGCTGTTCTGGTCCAGGCTGGCAAAGGTCAACTCGGCCACCTGCAGCCCGGCGATGACGCCCGCCTGCTTGGCCAGAAACTCGCCGCGCAGCCGCGCCGCCGGCGCCACGGTGCATTCTGTGGTCACGTCGCCGTCGCCCAGGTCCTCGTCCAGCGCCCGGCGCACAATGGCCGCCATCCCTTCCGGCGTCTCGTCCGCCGGAACCGTTGAAGGTAGTATTAAGTGTCCCATCAACACAATTATACCGCAACTCCGCCGAGTGGCTGCTTTCTGATCAACTCGCTGCGCCTGTCAGCCTGAGTTGTGCCTGGCAACAGCGGCAGGCTCATCAGCAAGACATATTTCTTCAGCCTTCTATGCTGTCACGCTGAGAGGTTACGCCGTGCGCGCGCGTCGCCTGTTGCGACGCGAGAAACTGGTTTATCAAGCCATCTCTGACTGTCACTCTGAGTACACAAGCCGCGCGCGGCACGTGTTGAC
>JAYTFQ010000112.1:0-1803 GCA_043734225.1 Anaerolineales bacterium
AGACTAACGTCTGACCCCGGCACCCAATTCGGCCGGTAATTTATGACCGGCTGAGCAGCTACAAGGTTTTTCAGAATTGAAGCATAGCAGGCTAGTAGTTCGTCACCCTGGACAAGATGGACTGTTACCCTGAGCGCGCATGCGCATACTTGTGCTAAACGCCGTGGTAGCGCGCGACGCGAAGCGCCCCGTAGGGGATGGGCCTCTGCCGGCTGTACATCTTCATCTGTCTGACAGACTACTAAGTACAGCCCAGAAAGTTCTGCAGGATGTTGACCGCAATTCATGCGCAGTTTGCTTCCAGCATCCTGCGGAATTTGCTTGATCGCACTTAGCGGTTTCATCTTTTTCTCTCTCTTTCTCTTACTTTCCTTCGCGTTCTTCGCGCCCGCTTGACCCTTCTTTTTAGGGGGTCGCGGTTAAAGGTTTTACTTCGGCACATACACCACCTCTGGCGCCGCCCCCCGCCCGCTGACGCTGAAGAACCCGCCCGCTGCCGGCAGGCTATCGGTCACGCGATAGTTCTGCGCCAGCTCGGGAAAGCGCGTCACGAACTCCGTGCCGTCCACCACCACCAGGGCAAAGCGCCTCTGGCGCAGCGCGGCCCGCACCTCGTCCGCCAACTCCGCCGCCGCCGGGCCGCCGATATCCAGCACATCGTCGATGGCCGCCAGGTGCGCGAAGCCCAGTTTGCCGGCCAGCCCGGCCACCACCCCATGCTGCGGCAGATACACCTCGCCCGGCGCCTGGGCCACCCGCTGCGCCAGCGCCGCGCCCGCCTGGCGGTTGCCATCGTCGGGCAGGCGCCGCAGCGGATTATAGGCCAACAGCCCAAGCTGCAAGCCGCCCAGCGCATACGCCAGCACCAGCCCGGCCGCGCGCGCCCGGCCGGGCTGCGCCGCCGCCCAGGTGAGCGCCCGGTCCAGCGCCAGCCCGCCCAACACCGCCAGCGCGGCGAAGATGGGCAGCAGATTGTTTTGCACAGCGCCCAGGTGCAGCAGCACCCACAAACTGGTGCCGCCCGTGCCGGCCAGCAGCGCCAGCCACAGCCCGGCCGGCCGCTGCGCGCGCCACTCCAGCGCCAGGTAGCCCAACCCGGCCAGCAGCAGCGGCCACAGCGGCACCAACAGGTCGCGGCGGAGAAATGTCCACCAGGTATTCGGTTGCAGCGGCTGGCTGCCGGCGCCGGTGACCACGTAATAGGCAAACCAACCCTGGCTGGCCAGGTTGAAACCCGCCCCGGCCGCCAGCGCCGCCGCCGCGAACGTCGCCCCCAGCAGCCAGCCGCGCCGCCGGTCGGCAGCCACGGCGTAGGCCGCCAGCGGCGCGGTCATCAGCAGCGCCGATTGTTTGGTAAACAAGGAGAGCGCCAGCAGCGCCCCGGCCAGCGCGTAGCCGCGCGCGCCGCGCGCCCGCTGCAGCGCGTAGAACCCGGCCAGAAAGAGCGCCAGGAAAAGCGCATCCACCCGCGCCAGGCTCAGCCAATCGCCGCCAATCTTATAGGTGGCGGCAAATAGCCCAACGGCCAGCAGCCCTGCCATGCGCCGCGCCCCCGCCTGGCGCACAATGGCGTAGATCAGCGCCAGGCTGGCCAGGCTGGCCGCCAGCGACACCGCCCGCAGCGGCCAGAAACCCAGCGGCCCGCCCGCCAGCGCCGCCAGGCCGGCCGATACATAGAAATACAGCGGCGGATAAATGAAGGCCACCCGCTGCAAGCTGGGCGCGGCGTACGGCATTTGCCCGCGCACGATGGCCGCTACCTCGTCGGCCAGGCCGCCCTCCACCCATTCCAACTCGTACGGG
>JAYTFQ010000113.1:0-6890 GCA_043734225.1 Anaerolineales bacterium
CTGTGCCGCTGAATCAGCCATTTGAGCCCAATGCCGACATAGTCCTGAAAGAGCTGCTGCAGCCACCGATCGCTTCGGCCAAACGCTTTTGCCACGGCGGTCACCGTCTGTAGGCTTGCATCGGTTTCAATGGCAGTCACGATTTCGTTAATGAGCTCGATATTGGCATCGGGTTGGGGATGTTTCGCTCGAACAAGTTGCTGGAGTTCGTGGATGGCCGGCTGATCGTCCAGGGCCAACAAGCGTTCGACGTATCCGCTGTCAGCCTGAGGAAATAGCTGCTGTAAGTCAATGATTTTATCCTGTAAATCTGCCAGTGCGCCTCCCCAGGCCGCATGAAACGCCCCTGGCCGAAAGCGGATACCCACGATTCTCCCGCGGCCAGTGGCCACGTAAGTGCGTTTCCCGCGAAAGGTGCCCTGAATGCCGGACTGCTGTATCGAAACAAAGACATCTACGTATGGCCGATGCATCACTTCTTCGGAGTGATAGGCATCTCTGGCATTGTCCCAGCGAATTGTCCAAAAGTGCTCGATGAACGGCGCCAGGTCAGCAGAAGGCAAGTAGGTCTGGAAGCTCACATGACGCTCAAAGCCGGCTGGGTCCAAACGTCCGCGGGGTTGATATTGTTCTGCGGGTTTTTGAAATACCTTTTTCACGCTGGTTTGTATTATAGAGATACACGCCACAATGACAAAGGAGATCGAGATGACACAGGCACTCAGCGGGATCGCGACAATTAGTCTATGGGCGGCCGATCACCCAGCGGCCGTTAAGTGGTACAGCGAGCTGCTCGGAACAAAACCCTACTTCGAGAGACCTGGCTACGCCGAGTTCCGCATCGGCGATTACCAGACCGAGGTCGGCATCATTGACCGCCAATATGCGCCGCATCTGAGCTTTCCAACTGGCCCGGCTGGGGTGGTGCTCTATTGGCACGTCGATGATGTGCATGAGACAGTCAAGCACGTGCTGGCGTTGGGCGCCACAGCGCTCGAAGCACCTCAGGACCGCGGCGGCGGCTTCGTGACCGCGACCGTGATTGACCCGTTCGGCAACATCCTGGGCCTCATGCACAATCCGCATTACGTGGCAGTACGCGCAGCGCAAACTACCTAAAGGCGTCGGCTTGTTATTGGGATAAACTTCTCCCATAGCTAAAAGCTGTGCGCGGCTGACGTACCAGTTGGGTCGAGTTGCCCTTCCCCGGTGCCTCGCGTACACTTGCCGCATGCTCGCCAAAGTTTACTCCTGCGCCGTCATCGGCCTCGAAGCCGCCATCGTCGAGGTCGAAGTTGATACAGCTAACGGGCTCCCAAGTTTTGTGGTGGTAGGCCTGCCGGATGCCGCCGTCCAGGAAAGCCGCGAACGGGTGCAGGCGGCCATCCGCAACGCCGGCTTCCTGTTTCCCATGAGGCGCCTGACGGTCAACCTGGCGCCAGCCTCGCTGCGCAAGGAAGGCCCGGCATATGATTTGCCCATCGCGCTGGGCGTGCTGGCCGCTGCCGGGCAGATACTGCCCGAATCGTTTGAAAGCACGCTGGTAATGGGCGAGCTATCGCTGGACGGCAGTGTGCGGCACGTGCGCGGCGTGCTGCCCATGACGGCCCTGGCGCGCGAAAAAGGCTACCAGCGCGTGTTTGTGCCGGCCGCGGATGCGCGCGAGGCCGCTCTGATCCCGACGGTGGAAGTGATCCCGGTGACGGGGCTGCTGGATCTGGTGCGCCACCTCACTGGCGCCGCCCGCATCACGCCAGTGACGGTGGAGCGGGAAACCGGCCAGAACGCCGCCTTCGTCACGACAGACTTTTCGGAGGTGAAGGGCCAGGAGCACGTGAAACGCGCGCTGGAAGTGGCCGCCGCTGGCGGGCACAATGTGTTGATGGCTGGCCCGCCGGGCGCCGGTAAAACACTGCTGGCCCGAGCCTTGCCGTCCATCCTGCCGCGCATGTCCATTGAGGAGGCGCTGGACGTCACGCGGGTGTACTCGGTGGCCGATCAACTACCGGGCGGGGTGCCGTTGGTGCAGCATCGGCCGTTCCGCAGTCCGCACCACACCATCAGCCATGCCGGTCTCGTGGGCGGCGGCAGCTACCCCCGCCCCGGCGAGATCAGCCTGGCGCACCGCGGCGTTTTGTTCCTGGACGAGCTGCCGGAATTCAACAGCCGAGCACTGGAGGTGATGCGCCAGCCGCTGGAAGACCACGTCGTTACCATTTCGCGCGCCAACGGCACACTCACATTCCCGGCCAATTTCCAACTGATCGCGGCCATGAACCCGTGCCCTTGCGGCTGGTTTGGCGACACCACCCACGAGTGTACCTGCACCCCGGCGACTGTCACCCGCTACCAGAAACGCATCTCGGGCCCGCTGCTGGACCGCATCGACATCCACGTCGAGGTGCCGCGCGTGGCCTACGACAAGCTGACCGATCAGCGGCTGGGCGAGACATCGGAGAAGGTGCGGGCGCGTGTGGAAACAGCGCGGGCGAAACAGCGGCTGCGCTTCGCGGCAACCGGCCTGGCCTGCAACGCGGATATGACCCCGGCCGACGTGCGCAAATACTGCAAGCTCGATGAGGCCAGCACGTCACTGATGCGCACCGCCATGAGCCAGCTCCAGCTCTCGGCACGCGGGTTTCACCGGGTGCTGAAGCTGGCGCGGACGATTGCGGACCTGGCGGATTCGGAGGCAATCCAGCCGGCGCACCTGGCGGAGGCGCTGCAGTACCGGCCGCGGCGGCAAAACTAACCAGGTGTTGCAGTTCTTAGTCTGGCCGCCGGACTTCATCAGCAAACACTGCGGGAGGCTGGCCATTAGCGAGACAGGATAGCAGCATGTCTAAACACATAACGGGTGATCATGGGACAATTGAATGCCGCGTGGCCCTGGTGGGACTGGTGGCGCTAGTGGTGGCGGCCTGCAATGGCACCCCCACACCATCGGCTACGGCCACCGCCACGGCCACAGTCGTGGCCGTCATCAGCGCGGTCACGGCTACAGCCACGTCAACGGCCACCCCGCATCCCGAGCCGACAGCGACCCAGACTCAGGTACCGCAGCCGGTGTCAACCGCAGCGCCAGTGGGCACTGGCGTGGTGGGCACTGAAGCCCTGGGCGGCCCCACCTTCATCTGCTCCATGATTCACGCGGACGAGGCCGCGGCGGTGCTGGGCCAGCCCGTGCTATCAATCAAGAATGGCATTGATCAGGACACCGTTGCGGGCGAGACGATCAACTTCTGCACCTATCGAGGCCAGGCGTTGGCGATTGTCCTGTCGGAAGTGGACGCGAAATCGCCAGAGGCCCTGGCAAACGTGGTAGCGCAGGAGCAGGCCGCCGCACAGGCCGAGGACGCTACCAGCACCTCCACGCTGGAACCGCGGGCTGGGCTGGGCGACCAGGCTTACTGGAACGTGGCCGAGCATGCTGCCGGTTACACGGTGATTGTCGGCTCGCACGTATTTGCCCTGGCGCTGGGCGGGCAGATCGGTGACCCAGTGGCGCACAAGGCCGCTCTGTTGAAACTGGCGCTGTTGGTGGCCGGCCGGCTGTGAGTTTGCAAGCTGCCAGTTGTGCTTGGCGGGACAAATCCGCAAATTGTTCGGAACCCCGGCCACAGTCACACACTACCAGAAACGCATCTCCAGTCCGCTGCCCGACGGCATCGACGTCCATATGGAAATGCCGTGCGTCGCCTATGAAACGCTAATATTCGGCCCGCATGGTTTCGGTCATAATCCCGGTGCTGAACGAAATTGCCATTGTTGGAGCCGCGCTGCAAACGCTGCTTCGACAACGCGGCGCCTATGAAGTGATTGTCGTTGACGGCGGCAGCGTGGATGGAACGTGCGAGGTCGTACGGCAGTTTCCCGTACAACTCGTGCGGCAGCCGGCTCACGTGCCTCCCGGGCTAAGTTCCCAGATCAACCGGGGAGCGCAAATAGCGAGGGGCAATATCCTGCTATTTCTTCATATCGACGTCGAGCTGCCGCCTTGTGGGATAACTCACATCGAGACGGCGCTGGCCGATCCGCATATCATTGGCGGCGGGTTTATTCCGTCGTTCTACGGGCCCGTGCCGGCCTCGGCGCGGCTGAGGCTGGCCGTGGTTGAGCACGTTTGGAAGATCGGGACACGCGGCTTACAATGGTTCGTAGGTGATACCGCGCCGTTTATTCGAAGTGACGTGTTTTGGCGTGGTGGCGCTTATCCTCAGGCTGCGTTTGCGTCGGACTTGGACTTTGCCAGGCGAATGCAAAAACTGGGACGGCTGGCAGTGATCCGCGATCCGGCGCGGATCCACAACCGGCGCCTGGTTCAGAACGGTGTGTTCACAACCAGTTTGGTGACCCTATCAGTGAATGTACTAGCCAGCCTGGGGGCGGACCGCGTTTTTCTCCGAAATTGGTATCAAAAGTGGCTGCCGCGTGAGCGCTAGTCCGTCGGGACGCACAGGAGGCGGTACACATGAACACTAATTCTCGGCCAACGAATACCATTGCGGGCCTGGCGCTGACCGCTATTCGTGTTTTGCTCGGCATTTTCTGGCTGGGGCAACAGACGTGGAAGCCGCCGCCCACATTTGGCTGCCCGAGCGGGGGTTTTTGCTTTTGGCTAGATCAAGAGATCCAACACCCGTTAATTCCCCTCTTCGCCGATTTTCTCCGCACTGTAATCCGTCCCAATGCCGTTGCGTTTGGCTGGTTCACGCTCCTCGTTGAAGTCTCTATTGGATTGGCGCTGGTTTTTGGCGTATTCACCCGCCTGGGCGCGCTGGTTGCCACGCTGTGGTCGGTAAACCTGCTGATTGGCCTGGCGGTGGTTCCAGGCGAGACGCCGCTGTACTACCTCGCAATCGTCTTGGTCAACCTTCTATTCGTGGTGATCGGCGCGTCGGGGCAAATCTCGGTGGACCGAGCGAGACAGCGGCCTGCAAAGCGGGGGCGCGCCGATCAAAGTATTGGCGGATAGGAATAAGGTCACCTGGGGAGGCATTTCGCAGATGCCGCTGTAATTAAGGTTGCATTCTGGTTCTTCTCTTGCGGACCGCCTACAATTCTCCAGCTCTTTGCTGGACCGCATCGACACGCGAAGCGTGTTGAGGTGCCGCGCGTGGCCTATGACAAACTCACCGATCAGCGGCTGGGCGAGATGTCAGAAAAGGTGTGGAACCGCTTTGAAACGGCCCGCCAGAAACAGCGGCAGTGTTTCCTCCATACCGGCCTGGCGGATTCAGCGATGATCCAGCCGGCGCATTTGGCGAAGGCGCCGCACCTGCGGCCGGCCCAAGCGGCAGCATAAGTCTCAAGGGCCAATCGTGAGCAGCCTCCCGTCCGGCACAATCACCTTCCTTTTCACCGATATCGAAGGCTCCACACGCCTCTTGCAGCAATTGGGCGAAAAGTACGCCATGCTGCTGCTTGAGCAGCAGCGCATCGTGCGGGAGGCCTGCGCCGCGCACCAGGGGAGTGTGGTGGGCACCGCCGGCGACTCGTTTTTTGTGGCCTTTGGCAGTGCGGCGGACGGCGTCAACGCCGCGGTCCAATCGCAGCGCGCCCTGACGGCCCACGCCTGGCCGGACGGCGTGCAATTGCGCGTGCGCATGGGGCTGCACACGGGCGAGGCCCAAATTCACTCAGCGGACTACGTGGGCCTTGACGTCCATCGGGCAGCGCGCATCGCGGCCGCCGCGCATGGCGGACAGGTGCTTCTCTCGCAAGCCACCCTGGATTTGGTGGTGCAGCAGTTGCCAGACGGCGTGACGGTGCGGGACCTCGGCGAGCATCACCTCAAGGATTTGCGCCAGGCCAAACGCCTGTTCCAGCTTGTCATCGCGGGTTTGCCGGCGGATTTTCCGCCCATTCAGTCGCTTTCGGTTGCCACCAACAATCTGCCCATTCAGCTGACCAGCTTCGTCGGCCGCGCGCGCGAGATTGGCGAGGTGACGCAGTTGCTGGCCGAGACGCGGCTGTTGACGCTGACCGGCCCAGGCGGCACCGGCAAAACTCGGCTGGCACTGCAAGTGTCCACCCAGCTAATCGAATATTACAAAGCGGGCGTGTTTTTCGTCGCGCTGGCGCCCATCGCCGATCCGAAATTGGTGGCAGCGACCATTGCCCAGACCGTCGGTGTTGGTGAGACCGCCGGGCGGTCGATCGTCAATAGCTTGAAAGATTTTTTGCGCGGCAAACCTTTGCTGCTGCTGCTCGACAACTTTGAGCAGGTGATCTCAGCGTCCCCGCTGGTGGCCGACCTGTTGGCCGCGAGCAGCGGTTTGAAAATACTTGTCACCAGCCGCGAAAGCCTGCACCTGTCCGGCGAACGCACGTACGCGGTGCCGCCGCTGGCCCTGCCAGAGCTCACCGAACGCCCCTCCCCCGAATCGGTCGCGCGTAACGCCACGGTCGAATTGTTTCTCCAGCGCGCTCAAGCGGTCAAGCCGGACTTCAAGCTTACCCAAGACACGGCTGCGGTGGTGGCAGAGATCTGCCACCGGTTGGAGGGGTTACCGCTGGCGATCGAGCTGGCGGCGGCGCGCGTCAAACTGCTGCCGCCGCAGGCCATGCTGGCGCGTTTAGGTGACAGGCTGGAATTCTTGACCGGCGGCGCGCGCGACTTGCCGGCGCGGCAGCAGACCCTGCGCAGCGCCATCGCCTGGAGCTACGATCTGCTCGACGGCGATGAACAGCGATTGTTCCGGCGGCTTTCGGTGTTTGTCGGCGGGTGCACGCTGGAGGCGGCAGAGGTAATCGCAGGAGGTCTACCGGGCCAGGCCCCAATTTTGGATCAAATGGCCTCCTTGCTGAACAAAAGCTTGCTGCGGCAGGTGGAGGGGCCGTTGGGCGAGACGCGTTTTGTGATGTTGGCATTGCTGCGCGACTTTGGC
>JAYTFQ010000114.1:0-4718 GCA_043734225.1 Anaerolineales bacterium
AATCGGCACTGAATTGCCGTCGACTTGCCATACGGACGCTCCTTCCTTGAACAGTGTATCTTCTCTTAGCACTCTGTCCAAGTTTAGGGGCGCACTACAGAGACGAATGTTAGTCCTTCGTCTTTAATTCATCCTTCATCCTTCATGCGAAGCGTTCATCCTTCTTCAGTACGCCATCCCAAAGATTAAGTCGTTCACGTTGGTGCCAGTGGGGCCGGTGATCACCAGCCCACCGGCCTGGGCGAAGAAATTATAGCTGTCGTTCTCGTTAAGGTAGTGCTCGGCGTCCAGGTTGAGGGCGCGGGCGTGGGGCAAGGTGTCGCCGGTGACAGTGGCGCCGGCGGCGTCGGTGGGGCCGTCCACGCCATCGGTGGCAAAGGTGCTGATGACCAGCCCGGCCTGCCCGTCAATGGCCAGCCCGGCCGCCAGGGCCGCCTCCTGGTTGCGGCCACCGCGGCCGCGGCCGTGCACCGTGACGGTGCTTTCGCCGCCGGCCACCAGGCACACCGGCGCGCCGCCTGGGCGGCCGGGCGCGCCGGCCGCCGCCAGCAGATGGCGCGCAAAGCGCCGCCCCACCTGGCTGGCCTCGCCCTGCCAATCATCGCCCAGCAACTCGGCGGCAAACCCCAGCTTGCTGGCCGCCGCCACGGCCGCCTCGCCGGCCTGCTGGTTAGAGCCGATCAGCCGGTTCTCCACCCGCGGCGGCGCGCCGGCCAACGGGCTGGTGCCGTGCTGCATGGCCTGCAGCACCGAGGTCGGCAATTTGCGGCGCAGGCCATAGCGCTCCACCACTGCCAGGGCCGCGCCGCTATCGGGCAGGTTGAGCACTGTGGGGCCGGAGGCCACGGCGGCCAGCGGGCTGCCGACCACATCCGATAAGACCAGGCCCAGCACGCGCGCCGGGCTGGCCAGGCGCGCCAGCCCCCCGCCCTTCAATTGCGAGAGCTGGGTGCGCACCCGGTTGAACTCCTGGATAGGCGCGCCCGACTTCAACAGCGCGGCCGTGGCGCCCTGCAGCTCGGCCAGGCTGATGCCGGGCCGGGGCAGCTCCATCAGCGCCGAGCCGCCGCCGGAAATCAGCACCAGCACCAGGTCACGAGCGGTCACCACGCTCAGCAGCGCTTCCACGGCGCGGCCGGCGGTCAGGCTGCCGGCGGTGGGCTCGGGGTGGCCGCCTTCGATAAACGTCACCCGCTCGGGCAGCGGGCCGGCAGCGGCATCCGGCAGGCGCGGCACGGCGGCCACGCCGGCGGCCAGGCGCGGCCCCAGCAGCGCCGCGGCGGCCAGGGTCATGCCCACCCCGGCCTTGCCCAGGGCCACCAGGTACACACGCTCCACCTCGGCCAGGTCGGCGGGCAGCAGCCAGCGGCGCACGGCCTGGGCCGGGTCAGCGGCGGCCAGCGCCGCGGCGCGCAGCGCGGCCAGGTGCGCGCGGTGATCGTCAAAGCTGGGCGGGAGCGGGTTCAGAGGCAGCATCGCGCTTGAATCAAGAAGCCGAAAACAAACCGCAAAGGCCGCGAAGAGCGCTAAGAAAACCAAAAGGCAAAGGCGGGTGGGCGGCGGTCATTAAAGAGACGACTCCCCAATTAACCTTCGCGCTCTTTGCGGTCTTCGCGGTTTAATGTTTCGTTCTTGCCCCAGCGAGCCGGCCTCATGGTTGGTTGACCGTCGTGGCGGCGACGGTGGCGGCGGCGAAGGGCGTGGCGCGGCCGTTGAGCACCGCCAACAGCGCCTCTTGCAGGGCCGGGCCCAGCGCGGCCAGCACCGCGGCCGTGGGCTGAAGCTGGGCGTGGCTTTCCACCCCGGCCGCTATGCTGGCCAGCCCAGCCTGTTTCCAGGCGGCCAGGCTGCCGGCGCGCACGGGCAGCACGGCCGCGGCTTCTGTCCACGGGCCGTTTTGGGCCGAGGCGCTCAGCCAGCTCACCAGCTCGGCCGCCAGTCTGTGCCGCTGGCTGCTGTTGTTCACCAGCGCCCAGGCCCAGCCATCGGCCAGCGCCAGCGGCGGCTCGCCGCCGGTGGGCAGCAGGGTGGCCGAGGCGCCGCTGACGCGGAAATACTCCGACAAGAAACGGCCCGCATCCGTCACCGCCGCCGCCGCGCGCCGGTCGCGCAGGGCCTGCCAGGTGGTGGCCGGGTCGGCATAGTCCAGGGTGGCGGGCAGCACCAGCCCCGAAAGCTGCAAGCGCTGATAGGCCTGCAGCGTGTTGGCCAGGATGTCCGGGTTCAGGTGCAGCTTGTTGTTGGCGTCCACCAGGGTGCCGCCGGCGGCCAGATAACTGCTCAGCACGGTCAGCCCGGTGCTCTCGGCTACCGGCAAGGCGACAGGGCCGGTAACCACGTCAGCCCAATGCAGCGGCGGGCTGGCGTAGCTGGTGTCCAGGTAGGCCAGCACGCGCGCATCGGCGGCGAAGGGCAGGCCGACCCACACCCCACCCACCCGCGCCATGGCCTGCGCGTAAGGGAAGTAGTCGCTCAGGCTGTCGGCCGGCAGCAGGCCATCCAGCGGCGCCACCAACCCGGCGGCCGTGGCGCTGGCCAGGTCGTCGCGCGAGAGGGCGATGACATCCGGCAGCACGCTGGGCGCAGCGTTGGCGGCGGTGGCCAGGCTGTTCAGCAGGCCGCCGATGCCGCTATCGGCCTTGGTGCGGATCTCCACCGCCGCGCCGGGGTGCGCCGTTTCAAACGCCTGGATCTGTTCGGCCAGCACCTGGCCGCCAGGGGTGGACACGTCCGGCGTGAACTCGGGCGGCAGCCACACGCGCACGCCGATTGGCGCGCCGGGCGTGCTGGGGCGCGGCGTGTTGGTGAGCTCGCCCACCGGCGAGGCCTGGGCGTCCGGCGTGTTGCGCGGGTGGCCGCCGGCGGTGGCCGCGGCCGAAGCACTGGCCGCGGCCGAAGGATTGGCCGGCGGCGGGCTGGCGGTGGGCGGCCTGAGGCCGGGCAGCAGCGAACAAGCCATGATGGCTGCCGCGCTTAAGAGCAGAAAGAGCCGGCGCATGGGGATAGTATAAACGAGGAGGGGGGAGAGGCAGTGTGGGAGTGTGGGAGAGGGGGAGTGTGGGGGCAGGGAGTCATCACGATCACAAATGAGCGGTAGGTCGGAAGGGATCGCGTCTGCAACCCCCAAAACGGCTGGGGGCAGGTGGGCTCCCACAAAATATCAGGCCAGTTGGTTAATTGTGGGAGCGCCTTGCAGGCGCGATGGGCGGCAGCCCCATCGCCGCCATTGGCGGACGGGCGGATATTTTGTGGGAGCGCCCCTGCCCTACACCTGCCCACACCTCGGCGGCGGGTCTTTTTTGAGATTGCAGGCGCGATTGGCTTGCAGGCGCGATTGGCGGCAGCCTCATTGCCGCCATGTGTGGGCCGAGCGCGACTATAATGCGACAGAAGTGTATGGCACACTCGCTGAGTAATGGAGGCAGAGCCTGATGTCTGCGACGCTGCTATCGACCCACGCGCAAGTGATAGAAACCCCCACCCTCGGCGAGGCCTGGCTGGCCGCCTCGCGCCTGATCCTGAGCGAGGGCGCGCCCAGCCACTATGACGGCGCGGCCACGCTGGAAGTGGCCAACCTGAGCCTGGCGGTGGCCGCGCCCGACCCGCGCGACGCGTTCATCGCCGAGCATGGCGACCCGGCCTGGCTGGCCTGGATGCACGCCAACTTCTTTGTGCAGCAGGACGTGGCCGAGCTGGGCAACGCCCGCAGCTACGCGGTGCGCCTGTTCAACTACGCCGACACCGGCCGCGACCAACTGGCCTGGGTGGTGCAGCGCCTGCGCGCCGACACCCAGAACCGCTCGGCCGCCATCACCACCTTCATGCCGCTGACGGATACCAGCTATATCCCCTGCATCAGCCTGCTCGATTTCTGGCGGCCGGCCGAGGCGCTGGAGCTGGTGGTGTACGCCCACAGCCTGGATTTCGGCAAAAAGGCTTATGGCAACCTGGTGGAGCTGGCCGCGCTTCAGGCGCACGTGGCCGGCGAGCTGGGCGCGCCGGTGGGCCAAATGCTGCTGCATGCCAAATCGGCGCATATTTATGAGCCGGAATGGGCCGATATGCGCCGGCTGGTCCAGCAGCACTAGCGCAAATATCCCCCTCTCGGCCGATTTGCCCCAGCCCGGGTGGGCCGTATAATCATTTGAAACCGGCCGACGATAACGACTAAAGGAGCCCTGGCCCATGCCAGCAGCGACAATTCGAGCCAACTACGACCAGTTGAAGCAGCTCGCCAGCACTTTCGGCAAAAATGCCGACGAGTGCAAGCGCAGCCTGCAAAACATCAAACGCAACAAGGAAACCCTCCACGGCGGCGACTGGATCGGCCAGGGCGCCAATGCTTTCTATAAAGAGATGGACGACAGCGTGTTGCCCACCCTGCAGCGGCTGATTAACGCGCTAAATAACGCCCAAAGCAGCATCTCGCAGATCAGCTCGATCATGCAGGACGCCGAGCAGCAGGCTTCCAAGGTGCTGCAAGGCGGCGCGTCTGGCGGCGCAGCCGGTGGCGGCGCGGCCGGAGCGGCGGCGGCTGGCGCAGCGGCGGGGGCCGCGGCCGGCGGGCTGGGTGGGACAGCCGGTGGCGCGGCCGGTGGCAGGGCAGCCAGTGGCGGCGCGGCTGGTGGCGCTGCGGGTGGAGCCGCGGCGGGGGCGGCGGCCCGAGTGGCGGCGGGTCCAGCGGTGGCGGCTCCAGTGGCGGCGGCTCCAGCGGCGGG
>JAYTFQ010000115.1:0-3554 GCA_043734225.1 Anaerolineales bacterium
TCCAAAGTCCGGTGTGCTGCCAATTGCACCACGCCCCAACATGACCGAACGAGGGGGATTATAGCATACGGAATTGGGCTGAATTAGGCAGGCAAAAACTTTGTGCGCGGACACTTGCACCTGCACTCGCGAAGCGCGCAGGTGCAAGCGCAGGTGTTACACGGATGCCGCGGATTTGGGGAGGGAGGCGGTCCGAGTTGGGGCCCTATCTGTTTTGACGTGGCGGGTGTGGCGGGTGTGGCGGAACCCTTCAAAAATAGGTAAATGGTGAAAAATGATGTGGCTTTAAGCCCCAACACATGTGGCGGGTGACATTATGCTGGCCGCGTGAGTGAAAACGAGTGCAGGGAGTCGGTCAATTTCAAGGATGTCTGGGTCGAAATGGATGACGCGGCCCGACCCTACGGGCGTCGAGCCGCGTCATCCATTTCCGCCAGCAATGTAAAACCGAATGAGTGGTTTGGCAGGAGCGAGGCCGAGACTCAGGCGCCGGAGACAACGGCGACCACGGCGGGCAGGCCAACGACGCCGGCCTGCTGCATGACGGCGCCAAGGGCGGGGTCATGCGCGAATTTGTTGGCGTTTTCGGGGGTGTCCCATTCCAGGATCAGGGTGACGACGTTGGGGGCATCCATGTCGCGGTAGACCTGGATGACGCCCGTGGCGCCGGCGGCGGCGCGGCGGGACGCATCGGCATCAAAGACGGGGCGCCATTTTTCGTAATCGGCGACGGTGTGACGAACATTGAGATAGACCATGGGCTACGCTCCTTCAGGCAATCATGTGCGCTCCCAGATCCGGCACGCACCCAGCAGGTTTCTTGCGCGATAAGAAAGCGCAGTGGGGGAACTGCGCTCTTACAGCTGAGTATAACTGATTGTGATGCCAGCGGCGAAGCGGGCAGTGCAGTACAATCGCCACATGCGAGGCGGCCTGATGCCCTGGCTGAGATGGGTGTGCGTGGCGGCGCTGGCGACTGGCGCCGGCCCAGCCGCGGCGAGCGCGCGGCCGCCGTTCAATCCAATCGCGCCAGACGGCGGCGAGAATGTGACGCCGCCGCGCGATGACCTGAGCCCGGCCGATGAGCAGGCGCTGGGGGACAGCATTCAGCGCGACGTGCGGCGGCTGCAAGCCGAGGGCAAGCTGGCGGCGCCAAACACGGGCCAGCCGGTGCTGTATGGCTGGCCGGTGCAAATGGCGCCGGGGCTCACCGATTACGCCGGCTTTTACGTCTCGGCTTTTTCGGACCACGATGTGACCAGCGCCTGGCTGGATTACAACAACGGCAGCCGCACGTACAACACGCACCGCGGCACCGATATCGCGCTGTGGCCGTTCAGTTTCAACAAGCTGTACGCGGGCGAGGTGCAGGTGGTGGCGGCGGCGGCCGGCACCATCATCCAGCGCCAGAACACTGTGCCGAAGGACAACAACTGCCCCACCGGCGACAGCGTCAACGGGCTGGGCAACTACATCGTGCTGGGCCACGCCGATGGCCGGTTCACCATTTACGGCCATATGAAATACAACTCGCTGACCGCCAAACCCGTGGGGCAGACGGTGGCGCTGGGTGAGTACCTGGGCACGGTGGGCAGCTCCGGCAATTCCAGCGGGCCGCATGTGCACTTTGAGGTGCGCACGGCCCTCTTTGACTCCACTTCGTGGACCGACCCTTTCACCGGCCCGGCCAACCCCGTCCCATCGAGCTGGATCAGCCAGCGCCCCTATCACGACTCGGCCATCAACAAACTGGCCACCAGCACAGCCCTACCCGACAATGAGCCCTGCCTACCGACGATCACCAACATTGCCGAAAGCTTCCCGGCCGGGGCGCACATTGTCTTTCAGGTCTATTACCGCGATTATCAAGGGGCACTGCCCACCCAACTGAGCATTACCGACCCGAACAGCAGCAATTTTCATGCGTGGAGCTACACCGATAACAGCACGCCGTTCACCCCGGCGGCCGGCCGGTATTGGTCGTTCAACTTTCCGGCCGATGCCGCGGCGGGCACCTGGCGCTTTAGGGCGGTCTATAACGGGCAGACCTACGAGACGTTTTTCAATGTGGGCGCGCCGCCGACGGTGACGGTGGGCAGCCCCAACGGCGGCGAGCAGTGGGACATCCTGCTGAGCCACCCCATCACCTGGACGGACAACCTGGGCAGCCAGGTGAGCATCGCGCTGCTGCACAACGGCGTGCTTTCGGCCACCCTGGCCAGCGCGACGCCGAGCGATGGCCAGTACGATTGGGTGCCGGGCCATGCCTTTCCGCCGGGGCCAGGCTATGCCATTCGGGTCAGCAGCGTGACCAGCCCGGCGGTGAGCGACCAGAGCGACGCGCCGTTTACGCTGCTGCCGACGACGCTGACCGACACGCTGTACTTGCCGAGCGTGGCGCGCTGAGGCCGAGGATACGGAGCGAATGGAATTCGCGACTGGTGACGCGGGCTAGCGCGGCCCGCGCCGGTCGCCCACACGCGTGGGCGAAGAAAGCAACTATTCGTCTGTCAGACAGATGAAGATGTATAGCCGGCAGAGGCTCTTCGCGCGATAAGATACCGATAAGCCCAAGGCAGCGCGTTCGCGCTCAGAGCGACAGTCATAGAGGGCTGGTAAGGCAGGTTTCTGGCGTCGAAACACGCAACGCGCGCGGCATGTTTACTCAGTGTGACAGTCCATCCGCTTTAGCTGGACAGACGACTATCAGCGTTGGCGCTGTTGGGCCGATGGCGCGAATCGAGCAATGCCAACAGCGCACAACCAAACTATTTCTCACTCGGCGTCTTCGGCGGCACTAACCCCAGCTTGGCGGCTTCTTCCCAACTGAGCGTGCCGGCGCGGGCGTCGCCGATGCCGGCGCCGTCGACGCTGTCCCAGAAGGCGGCGGCCTCCGGGCTGGTGACTTTTTTCTCTGGCGGATCGGGAAGGACGGCAGGGGCGACCGGGGGCGGCGGCGCGGTGGGGACCGGCGCGGGCTCAACGGCGGCAGCCGCGGGCAGCGGGCCGGTCTTCCTTTTCTTGAGCGGGCCGGTCTTCACCTTCTTGGGGGCCAGGGGTGTTGCGGCGTTCAGCTGCGAAGCGTCCCCTTGGGATTGAACGCCCCTGCCGGGCGGCGCGGGGGCAAGAGCGCCGGGGACGTTGAGGACGGTGAGCAGGTCGTCGGCGGCCTGGCGGCCATAGCGCAGCACCAGGCCGGCCTGGCCGGCGCCGCGCTGGCCGTCAAAGACAATGAGCAGGGCAAAAGCCTCGCCCACGTCGGCGGCATACAGGTCGAAGACGCTGCCGTCGAACAGGTGCAGGTTGGTGGGGGTCTGGGCGCCGAGGGCCTGGGCCACGTCGCGGGAGGCGTCCAGCGCCAGGCGCAGGCGCGGCAGCAGGCGGGCCAGGTCCAGGCCGGGGGCCTCGTCCGATTGGGCGGCAACGCCGCCCTGGGCATCCACCAGCAGCACGGCCAGCGCGCCCAGGTCGCGCTGCAGGCGGGCCAGGCGCTCGGGCAGGGCGGGCGGCTCGGCCTCGCGCGCGGCTGGGGCCGCGACGGCAGCGTCGGTGAC
>JAYTFQ010000116.1:0-2903 GCA_043734225.1 Anaerolineales bacterium
GTTTCCCTGCAGCGCGACGCTGTTAGGGATTTACCGTGAAATCAACGTGCATACCCTGGCTGTAGTGACCGGCAATGTTGCAGATCAGCGCATAGTGGCCGGCGGTCAGGTTGAGGGTCACGGTGCCAGTCTTGGTGGAATCCAGCTCCGACACCTCGCCCAGTTTTTGGACCGCATCCTCATTCACCTTGTTATCGCTTTCAACCGTCAGTTTGTCGGCAGCCAGATCGGTCTTGATGATGATCAGCTCATGCTGGATGCCGGGCGCATTGTTGGTAGCGACGAAAGTCACGTTGCCGGCCTTGGCTGACGTGGTGCTTGCCGCCATTGCGAAGTTCGTCAAGCTTACCGTGATCGGCGCTTGCGTGGCCGGCTGGGCTGGCGCGCTGCTGCACGCCGCCAGCGTGGCTGCTAACAGACTGACACTCGTCCGGCGCAGCATCGCCGAAAGAGTCGTTTGAAAAGATTGCATGGTGTCTCCACTAAATCATAGTTCCGCATGGCGTTTGCTCATGCCCGAAGCGGACCACCGGTTTTCACCTGGGGTGGTTGTAGCCTTTGTTGCTAAAAGAACCCTATCACGTATGTCACGCGGCGACCACGGTGTCGGGCACATGTCCGCAAAGTAGTCCCGAGGTAGACAGTCAGTTGCCCGTCCGGCCCGGCGCAACCGGCGGCGCCAGGACGCGTAGAAATAGTTATCTCATCGCGTGGAGGCGAAAATGGGTCGTCGTCAAGGTTGTCTGGCCGGGTTAATCGAATTGTTCGCCCTCAACTGGCTGTTTCGAGGGGCGGAGCAGCGGTTTGGCTTTGGGCGCGGGCTGTCGTGCTCGGGCTGCGGCTGCGGGGTCATCCTGCTGCTGATCTTTGCCGCGCTGGCCTGCTCGGTGCTCACCGGCACCAATTGGGGTCACCTGACCCTGAACGCGCTGCCGCTAGCCTTCTAGCGCGCATCCCGATTACAATGGCGGCGCGGGTGGATGAGCCCGCGCCGCCATGCGTTTCTACCGCCGCTTTTCGTTTTCGGAGTATGCCGGGCTGCTGACCTTTGTGGTCACAGTGCTGGCCGCCTACGCCTCCGCCCTGGCCCAAACCGATAGCCCCCTGCGCGGCTCGGCCGCGCTGCCGCTGGTTGTGCTGGGCGCGGCTTACATGACCATCGGCCTGGCGGTCCTGCCGCGGCTGGAGGAGCACCGGGCGCGCTGGCGAGTGTGGCTGTACTTCGCCATCCAACTGCTCATCACCAGCGCCATCCTTTACCTCAGCCGGCTGAGTGGTTTCATGGCCCTGGTGCTCTTCCCGCTGGCCAGCAACGCCTGGGACCTGCTGCCCAGCCGGCAAGCGCTGGGCATGTGGCTGGTGCTGCTGGCGGTCTTTTGCGGCATCGATGCCGCGCTATATGGCTGGCTGGATCCGCTGCGCGGCGGGCCGGTGGTGGCCGCCGGCCTGGTGTTCGTGGGCGTATTCACTTATTTCGCCAAGAGCGAGCGCGCCGCGCGGGCCGAGGTGGAGCGGCTGGCCGGCGAGCTGCAAACCGCCAACCAGAAGCTGCGCGAGTACGCCGCGCAGGTGGAAGAGCTGGCCACCATCCGCGAGCGCAACCGGATGGCGCGCGAGATCCATGACAGCCTGGGCCATTATCTGACCGTGATCAACGTGCAGTTGGAAGCCGCCCAGGTGCTGGCGCCAAACGATCCGGAGCGGGCCAGGACCGCGCTGCAAAAGGCGCAAGCGCTGGCGCAGGACGGCCTGGCGGATGTGCGGCGCTCGGTGGCGGCGCTGCGGGCCGCGCCCAACGACAGCCGGCCGCTGCCCGAAGCCATTGATCAACTGACCACGGAGACCCGCGCCGCCGGCATCGTCACCCACCTGGACGTGCGCGGCACGCCGCGGGCGCTGGCGCCCCAAACCGAACAGACGCTGTACCGCGCCGCCCAGGAAGCATTGACCAACGTGCGCAAGCACGCCCGCGCCTCGCGCGCCGACCTGACGCTGGACTACACCACGGCCGACCGCGTGCGGCTGGTGATCGAGGATAACGGCCTCGGCGCTGCCGAGAACATGAGCGGTGTTAGCGCCGCCGAGACCACCAGCGGCTTTGGCCTGCTGGGCCTGCGCGAGCGGGCGCAGTTGATTGGCGCGGCCGTCCAAATCCGCTCGGCGCCTGGGCAGGGGTTCCGGTTGGAAGTGGAGGCGCCGGGATAAGACCGAGACTCTCCATGACCATTAAGGTTCTTCTTGCCGATGACCAAGCCTTGTTTCGAGAGGGGCTGCACACCCTGCTCTCGGTCCACGCCGATTTGGAAGTGGTAGGCGAGGCCGGCAATGGCGAAGAAGCGCTGCAACTGGCGGCGGCCAAACAGCCGGACGTGATCCTGATGGACGTGCAGATGCCGGTGCTGGATGGCGTGGCGGCCACGCGCCGGCTGCACGCCGAGCAGCCCGCTTGCCGGGTGATCCTGCTGACCACCTTTGACGACGACGAATATGTCTTTGAGGGCCTGCGCGCCGGGGCGGTGGGCTATCTGCTCAAGGACGCGCCCTCGGCCCGGCTGGTGGAAGCCATCCAGGCGGCGGCGCGCGGCGAATCGTTTCTGCAAACCTCGGTCACGGCCAAGGTGCTGGCGGAGTTTGCCCGGCTGGCCCAACGTCCCGCCGCCGAGCGCGCCGACCTGACCGCGGCAAGCGAATTAGCCGAGCCGCTCAGCGAGCGCGAACTGGAAATCCTGCGGCTGGTGGCCGACGGCCACAGCAACAAAGACATCGCCGGCCACCTCTTCCTGGCCGAGGGCACGGTCAAAAACCACGTCACCAGCATCTTCGGCAAGCTGGGGGTCAGCGGCCGCCTGCACGCCGTCAACCGCGCGCGCGAATTGGGGCTGCTGTAAGACCACGGCCAAATT
>JAYTFQ010000117.1:0-5082 GCA_043734225.1 Anaerolineales bacterium
GACCAGGCGTAGAGCTTCATCAGCAAGCGCTGGGCCGGCTCGTGCAGCGGGTCCAGCGCCACCCAGCGCCGTGCCGGCTCCAGTGCCGAGCGATAGTCACCCTGCAGCGCGTAACCCATTGACAGAAGTTCCAGGCATTCGGCCAGGTCCCGCCGCAGTGCATCGGTCTGCTGTGTTTGCCAGTCGTCAAAGACTGGGCTGTCGCGCAGGGTAAAGCCGTCCATGAAGTCGCTGCGATACAGGGCGGCCGCCTCGGCCAGGCCCGCCAGGCAACTGGGGCAGGGCGCTTCCCCAGCCGCGTGATGCGCCCGGGCCGTGGCAATCTGCCCACGGAAGCGATTGACGTCTAGTTCCAGTTGGGCCGGCAAAAGCCCCACGGCGTCGCGCTGCGCATCCAGGCCGCCATCGAGCGCCGCGTTCAGCACCGACAGCGTCCGGCGCAGCGCCGCGCGGCCCTCAGCCCCATCTGCTTCAGGCCAGAACATCGCCGCTAGCGATTCGCGCCGCTGATATTCGTTGGTCAGGGCCAGGTATGCCAGCAACGCCATGGCCTTGCGCCGCTCGATGGGCACCGCCTGGCCGCCGCGCTCCAGGCGCGTCCCGCCCAGTAAGGACAATTGATGTGATTGAACCTGCGCCATCATGAGCAACATAACCCCATTTTAGCGGCTCATCCGGCTCAAAGCGTCCCATAAAACTGGGACGCAGTCACATGCCGGCGAACACAACTCTGCTACGAAATTGGGACGCATGTTCTATATACTGGCGCTTGAAGGTTAAGTTCAATGTCGGACTGGGAAAGGAGCGGACCATGTTGCCGAACAATGATGAGATTATGTATCGCTACGCTCGGATGCGCGGCCAGGAAATTCGGAACGAAGTGGATGCGAGCCGTGATGATCCGGTCCAGGCTCACATTTTGAGCTGGCGGTTAATGCTGCTGGCTCGCGTGGCTCTGATCGGCCTGACCCTGGCGGTGATGACGCTCGCTCTGTGGTGGGTGCTCTAACAATGGCTGCAGCCCGGCTGGCATCCCCAAAACTGCCGGCCGGTTGTCGGCGCCTGGCTGGCACCGGGCGCTCGACTCACCAAGGTGCATGACTGGCCGCTCACAGCCCTCCTACTGTGAGCGGCCGGTCATCATTACGAAATACCCGCTACCGCCGTCTCCTCAGCTTCTTTATCGAGATACATTTCTTCCACATACTGCTTCACCATCCGGCGCGTGCTGAATGCCGGCGCCAGGGTAGCGATGGAGGTTTTCACTCGGCGCATCCAGCCGGCCGAGACTTCCGTCGCGCCATTCTCGTAAAATAATGGCACAATCTGATTTTCGAGCGTGCTGTACAGGCTCTCGGCGTCGCGCGCGTCCTGTTCGTCGGTGTTGCCGTTCTCGGTCTCGTCGCCGATCGACCAGCCGTTTTCTCCGTTGTAGCCCTCTTGCCACCAGCCGTCGAGCACCGAGAAGTTTAGGCCGCCGTTGAGCGCCGCTTTCATGCCGGAGGTGCCAGACGCTTCCAGTGGCCGGCGCGGATTGTTCATCCACACATCCACGCCTTGCACCAGATAGCGGGCCAAATTGATATCATAGTCTTCCAGAAAGACGATCCGGCCGCCGTATTCGGCTCGTTTGAGTTGGCGGTACACCTGCTGGATAATCAGCTTGCCGGGCTCGTCCATTGGGTGCGCCTTGCCGGCAAAGATAATTTGCACCGGCCGCTGGACATCGTTGACAATACGCATCAGCCGCTCGGGGTCGCGCAGCACCAGCGAGCCGCGCTTGTAGGTGGCGAAGCGGCGCGCAAACCCAATGGTGAGCATATACGGGTCCAGCAGCACTCCGGCCGCCACCACCTGCACCGGGTGGCGGCGGGCGGTCAGCCATTGGGCGCGGGCGCGCTCGCGAGCAAACGACGCCAGCTTGCGCTTCAGGTGCCGTCGCACCTCCCATAGCTCTTCGTCAGGCACGGCGTAGATGGCTTGCCACAACGAAGGGTCATCCAGGGCCTCTTCCCAGGTCGGGCCCAAATACAGCTCATACAGTTCGCCCATCCGGCGCGCCAGCCAGGTGCCGGTGTGCACGCCGTTGGTGATCGCCTTGATCGGCACACGCTCCACCGGCGTATCCGGAAACATAAACTGCCACATGCGCCGGCTGACGCGCCCATGCAGCTCGCTGACCCCGTTGCGCAGGTGCGACATGCGGATGGCCAACATCGACATGCTGAAGGTTTGGCCCCACGATTGGCCGTGCCGGGCCAGATCGATGAATTTTTCGCGATCCAACCCCAGTTGGCCCCAATACTGGCTGAAGTAGCGTTCGATCAGCCAGTCGGGAAATTCTTCATTGCCGGCCGGCACCGGCGTATGCGTGGTAAAGACCGTGGCCTTTTTTACCCGCGCCTCGGCCTCTTCGAACGTGGCGCCCTGGGCCATCTTCTCACGGATGCGCTCCAGCGACAGGAAGGCCGAATGGCCTTCGTTCATGTGCCAGACGTTGGGGCTAATTCCAACCGCGCGCAGCGCGCGCACCCCGCCGATGCCCAGCACAATCTCCTGCGAGATGCGCGTATCCAAATCACCGCCGTACACGCGCGCCGTCAGGTCGCGGTCAGTCGGGGCGTTTTGCTCGACATCGCTGTCCAGCAAAATCAGCGGTATGCGGCCCACCTGGATGCGCCACACCCGCGCGTGCAGCGTGCGGCCAGGCAGCTCCACTTTCACCACCAGCGGGTGGCCGTCCGGGTCGTTGAACGGAATGACCGGCACATCTTCGAACGAATAGCGGCTGTAGGCTGCTTCTTGCCAGCCGTCCTCGGTGATTCGCTGTGAGAAATAGCCCTGGTTGTAGAGAAAGCCCACGCCCACAAACGGCAGCCCTAAATCCGAAGCTTCCTTGGCATGATCGCCGGATAGGATGCCCAGGCCGCCGGCGTAAGTCGGGAATGACTCGTGCAGGCCAAACTCGGTGGAAAAATACGCGATCTGAAAATCAGTCTGGTCGCCGTGCGTTTTGGAGTACCAGGTGCTGTGCGGGTGCATATAGGCGTCAAAGGCCGCCAGGGTGTGGTCATACAGCTCCAGCACGTCCTTCTTGTGCACCGCGGCATTCAGAAGCTTGCGCGGTGCTTGCCGCAGAAACTTGACCGGGTTATGGTAAGTGTCTTCCCACAGGGTCGGGTCGATGTGCTTGAACAGGCCCTGAGCTGACGGGTGCCAGGTCCACCACAAGTTGCAGGCCAGTTCGGCCAATCGTTCTAGTCGGCGGGGTAGGGCGATCTCCTGTAAAGCGGCGGGGAGGCTCGCTTGCCGGTCGTCGGTTAGCATCCGAGGCGTTCTCCTTGAATCAGTGTGTCCTTGTTGCGCGGCGGATTGCCAATATACCACAGGACCCTGGCCGATGTCCTCGGGCAGGTTACACAGGGAATGCTGGCCGGAAACGTGAACGTCCTGGCAACCCTAATTCAATCTAAACCAGAAAACGATCCCTGATTGGTTGCCGGCTTTCACGGAAAAAGGAATATACTGCCGCCTGCTTACAGACCTAGGGAGGAACGATTACCATGCGCATTGGCGTCGCCGGCTGCGGCAATATCAGCGATACGTATTTTAGGAACCTGCCCAAGTTCGCGGGTTTGGAGTTGGTGGCTTGCGCCGACCTTGAGCCGGCCCGCGCCGAGGCCAAAGCGGCGCAATACGGCCTGCGCGCGCTGACAACCGAAGCGTTGCTGTCCGACCCTGATATCGACCTGATTCTCAACCTCACCGTCCCCAAGGCGCATTCCGCGATCAACCTCAAGGCCCTGAGCGCCGGCAAGCACATCTACACTGAAAAGCCCTTGGCCGTGGCGCGCGAAGCTGGCCGCGAGACGCTGGCGTTGGCGCGGGAGAAGGGCTTGCGTGTCGGCGCAGCCCCCGACACGGTACTGGGTTGCGGCCTGCAAACGCTCCGCCAGCTCCTGGATGATGGGGTCATTGGCGTTCCGGTGGGTTATTCAGGCTTCATGGGCTCCTCCGGGCCGGAAGCTTTTCACCCCGACCCGGACTTTTTCTATCAGCCTGGCGCTGGACCGCTTTTTGACATCGGGCCCTATTATCTGACGGCTTTGATCAACTTATTTGGACCAGCCCGGCGGGTGACCAGCATCGCCCGCGCCACCCATGCGCAGCGCACCATTAGCAGCCAGCCGCACGCCGGCCAAAAGATCCAGGTGAACACGCCCACGCACGTTAACGCCACGCTGGAATTCGCCAGCGGAGCTACCGGTACCCTGGTCACCAGTTGGGATGTCGGCGTACACCGCCAGCCGAACCTCGATTTGTTCGGCAGCCTGGGGACCCTGGCACTCAAGGACCCCAACACCTTTGGCGGGCCGATATTGCTGCGCATGCTGGGCGAGAAGGACTGGACCGAGGTGCCGCTGACCCACGGCTACAACACGAACCTGCGCGGCCTGGGCCTAGCCGACCTGGCGGCCGCCGAGCGTGAGGGCCGCCCGCACCGCGCCAACGGCGAGGTGGCTTACCATGTGCTGGATTTGATGCACAGCCTATTGGAATCCGACCGCGATGGCCGGCACATGACCCCCGCCAGCACCTGCGAACGTCCGGCGGCCATGGCGCCGGCGGAGACTTACCTGAAACCGAACTGAGTGGGTCCCCTGACGGCGCCTGCAACTCGCTTGACTTTGCGCCTCATCCGACTACACTAGACTTACCGCTATGTGGATTATTACTGTACATTCGCCGTGGAGCGAGCCACGTGACTATACCCTGAAGGCCGGCAAGACGACGCTCGGCCGGCATCCGGGTAATGATATCGTCATCAGCGACGAGTCGGCCTCGCGCCTGCATGCCGAAATCGAGTTCGAAGTGGCCGGCAACATCGTCTCTGTGCGCGACCTGGGCAGCACCAACGGCACATTCCTCAGCCACGAACGCCTGGTGGAAGTCCGCCGGCTGAGGCCTGGCGACGAGCTGCGCATCGGCCAGCACCGCATTGGTCTTGGCTTTCGCGATCCCAGCGCGCTAGGCAACACCGCGCCGCTGACCGGCAGCCAGCCGGTGACGCGCGATCTGCTG
>JAYTFQ010000118.1:0-5330 GCA_043734225.1 Anaerolineales bacterium
GTTGTCATCAATGGAAGCGAGCCGAATACGCGCCGACTGTAGGACAGACGACAGACCGCTTCGCGGGACGGAGGTCGAATGAAGATTGCTTCGTCCCTCGTCGCTCGTCCCTCGTCGCTCTGTCACGCTCTGCATTTCAATTACCAATTACTCGTTATCTTCGACCACCACCGGCGCCAGGGTCCCGCTCAGCTTCTCGGCCTGGGCACGGGCCACCAGTTCGTCAATAAAAATGTCGATGTCGCCGTTGAGCACGCCGGCCAGGTTATAGGACGACACGCCGATGCGGTGATCGGTGACGCGCGATTGCGGAAAGTTGTAGGTGCGGATCTTTTCGCTGCGCTCGCCAGTGCCGATCTGTGATTTGCGGTCGGCAGCCTCGGCCTGCTGGCGTTTGTACTCAGCGGCTTCATACAGCCGGGCGCGCAGGATGGCCATGCCGCGCAGCCGATTCTGGGTCAGCGAGCGCTCGTCCTGGCAGGTTACGACCAGCCCGGTGGGCAGGTGGGTTAGGCGGACAGCCGTGGCGTTCTTCTGCACGTTCTGGCCGCCGGCGCTGGAGGCGCGATATGTGTCCAGCTTGATGTCGCGGTCGGGGATGTCGATCTCCACCTCGTCCACCTCGGCCATCACGGCCACGGTGGCAGTCGAGGTATGTATGCGGCCGGCGGACTCAGTGGTAGGCACACGCTGCACCCGGTGCACGCCCGACTCGTATTTCAGCCGCGAGTAGGCGCCCTTGCCCTTGATCTGGAAGGTGACTTCCTTGAAGCCGCCCACGCCGGTTTCGCTCTCCGACAGCACCTCCGGCTTCCAATCGTGGCGCTCGGCGTAGCGGGTATATATGCGGAACAGATCGGCGGCGAAAATGCCGGCCTCGTCACCGCCGGCCCCGGCCCGGATTTCCACAATGACGTTGCGCTCGTCACGCGGGTCCTTGGGTAATAACAGCTCGCGCAGCCGCGCTTCCAGCTCGGTCTGGCGCGCCAGCAGGTCGGGCACTTCCTCGGCGGCCAGCTCGGCCATGGCCGGGTCGGCCAGCAGCGCCCGCGCGCCCTCCAGGTCCTTCAGCACGCTGCGATAGGTCTGCCCCGCGCTGACAATTGGGTCCAGCTCCGAGCGCTCTTTAGCGTAGTCGGCTAGCTTGGAATAATCCAGATTGGGCTCGGACAGCAGCCGGTCCAGTTCTTCGTAACGGGCTTGGATGCCCGCGATTTTGTCCAACATGGGCCCTCGGCAAAACCGCCACGCAAGGCGTGGCGGGCAGAGGGATTATACCGCAGCCCTTAATGTGTCCGGAAAGAGAGGCGCCGCGGGGTAGTCAGTGAAATCGACTACCCCGCGGCGCATCCTGTTCCGGTTAATTTGGAACTTTGCTCTGGATCGCCGCGTCTGCAAATACATACAGGCGGTGTCCCACATCAACTGGCCAATATGGTTTCAATCGATTGCAGCTCGGCCGGCTCGAACGCCAAATGGTTGAGTGCGCCCACGGCATCGTCGATCTGGCTGACGCGGCTGGCACCGATCAGGGCCGAAGTCATCTCCGGATGGCGCAGCACCCAGGCGATGGACATTTGGGCCAGGGTCTGGCCGCGCTCCTGGGCCAGTGCGTTCAGCCGGCGGGCCTTGTCCACCCGCTCGGAGGTGACGCCTTCCGGGCGCAGGAAGCTGGTGGGCTTGGCGGCGCGTGAGTCGTCCGGGATGCCGGCCAGATAGCGGTCGGTGAGGAGGCCCTGAGCCAGCGGAGAAAAGGCGATGCCCCCGATGCCTTCGTCGCGCAGAGCCTCCAACAGGCCGGCTTCGACGTCGCGCTGGAACATGCTGTATTTGGGCTGATGGATCAGCAGGGGCGTGCCCAGCGAGCGCATGATCGCAGCGGCCTGGCGGGTGAGCTCGGGCGGGTAGTTGGAGACGCCCGCGTACAGCGCCCGGCCGCTGCGCACCGCGGCATCCAGCGCGCCCATGGTCTCGTCCAGCGGGGTTTGCGGGTCGGGCCGGTGGTGATAGAAGATGTCGACATAGTCCAGGCCCATGCGTTTCAGGCTCTGGTCCAGGCTGGAGAGCAGATACTTGCGCGTGCCCCACTCGCCATACGGCCCCGGCCACATGTAGTAGCCGGCCTTGCTGGAAATGATCAGTTCGTCGCGGAACGGGGCTAGATCCTCCCGCAGCACCCGGCCCAAATGCTCCTCGGCCGAGCCGGGCGGCGGCCCGTAGTTGTTGGCCAGGTCGAAGTGGGTGATGCCCAGGTCGAAGGCGCGGCGCAGCAGGGCGCGGCCGTTCTCAAACATGTCCACGCCGCCGAAGTTGTGCCATAACCCCAGCGAAATGGCCGGCAGTCTTAAACCGCTGCGGCCAGAGCGGTTGTAGCGCATGGAAGCGTAGCGTTGCTCAGAAGGTGTATACATGCGGGTAAGAATAGTGCGTGACGGGCGCAAAGTCAAAAGCTTTGTACACGGATGACATGGACAAGGCCGGAAAGGACGCAACCCCAAAACCAAACGCCTTATCCGTGTCACACCTGCGCTCCCCTGCACTTGCGCTAGCGCGCCAGCGCGGGGCAAGTGTGCAGCGCAGGTGCAAGTGTCCGCGAAATCCGCGTTCTGAATCCTTTAGAACTCAAGTGAGAATGGAATTGAACATGAACAACCGGCAGTGTCTCAGATTCAACCTTCATATTTCATCCTTCATCCTTCTCATTCTTCCCGCTCTGGCCTGCAACACCTTCTTCCCGCCGCGCCCGCTGGTGGCGTGGAATGCCGTGGCCGACAACGTCGTCATCCAGGCCAACAGCGGCGGCGGCATGCTGTATGATCCCAACCCCATGCCCTTCGCGCAGTTGCGCGGCGATGGACGCTTCATTTGGGTAGTAGGCGCGGACAACGGGCGGCGTGTCAAGCTGGCCAACCTGACCACCGACCAGGTGCGCCAACAGCTGCAAACGATTGTGGATGCCGGCTTCTTTGGCTGGAAGGACAGCTACAGCCCCGGCATCGTCTATGACGCGCCCAGCACCTGCCTGACCGTCAGCCTGAGCAGCGGCAGCAAATCCGTGTGCGAGACGGTCTCCGGCGCGCCGGCGAAGTTTCACGACTTGCTCCGCCAGCTTGCTTCCGGCGCGGGCGCCGCCAGCGCGGACTTCGTGCCCGAGCGCGGCTATTTGAAGGTGACACCAGTGGGCGCCGGGCAGGGAGCGGGGGGTGGCCCAGCGGTGGCCTGGCCCAGCCAACAGTTGGGCCTTAAACTGGCCGAGGTGGGCGCAGGCCAGTGGATTACCGGCGATGCGCTGCGGCTGGCCTGGTCGGCGGTGAATGCCAACCCGCTCAACCCGATATTGCAGGACGGAAATACCGCTTATCAGGCGCAGCTTTTGGTGTCTGGCGTAACGGGAATCGAGCCGCCGAATTAGGCGGTATGATTAACAGGTTCGGCCTTCAGGAGATGCCTTATGACGCCTGAGAACGATCTCGCCCGGTTGCGCCAGGCCCAGGCTGACTGGGAAGCCAATACTCTGCGTTCGGCCCTTTCGCGTGCGCCCGAGCGGCAGGCGGAGTTCATCTCCACTTCCTCCGCCCCGGTGGAGCGCCTGTATACCCCGCTCGACCTGCCTGATTTTGATTACCTGGCCGACCTCGGTTTCCCCGGCGAGTACCCTTTCACGCGCGGGGTGCACGCCACCGGCCACCGCGGCCGGCTGTGGACCATGCGCCAGTTTGCCGGCTTCGGCTCGGCCGAGGAGTCCAACGCCCGCTACAAATATCTATTGGAGCAAGGCAGCGCTGGCCTGTCGATCGCTTTCGATCTGGCCACCCTGATGGGCTACGACACCGACGCGCCCGAGGCCCTGGGCGAGTTTGGCAAGTGCGGCGTGGCGGTCAGCTCGCTCAAGGATATGGAGATCCTGCTCGACGGCATCCCGCTCGACAAGATTTCCACCTCCATGACCATCAACTCCCCGGCCGCCATCCTGTGGGCCATGTACCTGGCCGCGGCCGAGAAGCAGGGCGCGCGGCTGGACCAGTTGCGCGGCACGCTGCAAAACGACATCCTCAAGGAATACATCGCCCAGAAGGAATACATTTTCCCGCCCGAGCCCTCCATGCGGCTGGTGGTGGATACGCTGGAATTTGGGGCCAAGCATGTGCCGCAGTGGAACACCCTCTCCATCTCTGGCTATCACATCCGCGAAGCCGGCAGCACCGCCGCGCAGGAGCTGGCTTTCACCCTGGCCGATGGGCTGGAGTATGTGCGCTGGGGGCTGGCGCGCGGCCTGGCGGTGGATGCCTTTGCGCCGCGGCTGTCCTTCTTCTTTAACGCCCATAACGACTTCTTTGAAGAGATCGCCAAATACCGCGCCGCGCGCCGCATTTGGGCCCGCGAGCTGCGCCATACCTTTGGCGCGCAGGACCCGCGCTCGTGGCTGATGCGCTTCCACACCCAGACGGCCGGGGTGAGCCTGACCGCCCAGCAGCCGGAGAAC
Organism: Anaerolineales bacterium; assembly: GCA_043734225.1. Lineage (GTDB taxonomy): Bacteria > Chloroflexota > Anaerolineae > Anaerolineales > UBA6663 > JAYTFQ01. The sequence continues at coordinate 4,484 of JAYTFQ010000118.1, forward strand.
AACGTCATCCGCGTGGCGCTGCAGGCGCTGGCCGCCGTGCTGGGCGGCACGCAGTCGCTGCACACCAACAGCATGGACGACGCCCTGGCCCTGCCGACCGAAAACGCCGTGCGCGTGGCTCTGCGCACCCAGCAAATCATCGCGTTCGAGTCGGGCGCTGCCGACACGGTGGACCCCTTGGCGGGCTCCTACGCCGTCGAAAGCCTGACCGACGAGATCGAGCGCCGTGCCTGCGCCTATCTCGACCGGATCGACCAGCTTGGCGGCGCGCTGCGCGCCATCGAGCTGGGCTTCATTCAGAATGAAATTCAAGACGCCGCTTACCAATATCAGCTGGCGGTCGAGCGCCACGAGCAGATCGTTGTGGGTGTGAATGACTTTGTCTCCGATCAGCTGACCGGCATCGAGCGGCTGCGCGTGGATCCCGCCGTCGAGGCCCAGGCCGGCCAGCGGCTGGCTGCGCTGCGCGCCCGGCGCGCCCCGGCCCAGGTGGCGGCGCTCCTGGCGCGACTGGAGGCCGCGGCGGCCGGCGCCGACAACCTGATGCCGGTATTCGTGGATTGCGTGGCAGCCAATGTGACGGTGGGCGAAATATGCCGCAGCTTGCGCCGGCTGTGGGGCGAGTACCGGCCGGCCGTTTAGGAAGCGTCATGATCAAGCGCATCGATCATATTGCCATCGTGGTGGACGACATCGACGCCGCGCTCAACTTCTGGCGCGATACCCTGGGACTGGATCTCACCCATGTCGAGGTGGTGCCCGAACAGCAATCGGCGGTGGCCTTCCTGCCGACTGGCGAAGGCGAGGTAGAGCTGGTCAAACCCACGACCTCTACCTCAGGCGTGGC
>JAYTFQ010000119.1:0-2366 GCA_043734225.1 Anaerolineales bacterium
GGCAACAATATTTGCCACAACGCCATCGACAACAAGTGCAACCTGCGCGCCGCGCTGCAGGAGCTGAACGCCGGCAGCGGCGGCACCATCAACCTGCCGGCCGGCACCTACACCCTGACCAACGGCGCCGGCGGCGACCTGCAGATACAGAAGAACATCAGCCTGCTGGGCGCCGGCCCGGCCACCACCATCATCCAGGGCAACCCGGTCAGTTGGCCCCACCGCATCCTGCGCGTGCAGGCCGGCGCGGCGGCCGTGGTCAGCGGCGTCACCATCAGCGGCGGCCACCTGGCCAGCGCTAACGGCGGCGGTATCGATGTCATCACCAGCACCTTGCTGTTGAGCGGCAGCGTGCTGACCAACAACTCCGCTGCCAGCGGCGGCGGCCTCTACAGCAGTGGGCGGCTCACCGTCACCAACAGCACCATCCGCAACAACCAGGCCAGCGCCGACGGCGGCGGACTGTACATCAATGCCAACGACGTGGCCGGGCCGGGCGGCAGCCTGGCGCTGCTCCACAGCCAGGTGCTCACCAACACCGCCCAGAGCGGCCAGGGTGGCGGCCTCTACTATAACGACTCGCTGCCGGTGCTGGGGTTCCTGACGGTGGACCAGACCACGCTGAGCGGCAACCAGGCCGCCATCAGCGGCGGCGGCATTTTTCAAAGCCAGGGCAGCGCCACGCTCACCAGCAGCAGCCTGCGCGCCAACCAGACCGGCCAGGGCGGCGGCATTTACGACAACGGCGGCCTGCTGACGATCACCGGCGGCGCCATCGAGACGAATGTGACCACCAGTTCCGGCGGCGGGTTGAATCTGTTCCAGGCCGCGCTGCGGCTGAGCGGCGTCACCGTGCGCGGCAATACGGCCACCAGCGGCGCCGGCATCAGCAGCGACGAGGGCCGGCTGGACGTTTCCAACAGCCTCATTCTCAGCAATACCTCCAGCGACACGGATGGCGGCGGGCTGGCCTCCAGCACCGACACCGGCTTTTTCACCAACACCGTCTTCAGCTTGAACACGGCCACCGGCTGCTGCCGCGGCGGCGGCGGGGTGGAAGCGGCCGGCAGCGCCCTTACCTTTACCACCAGCACCTTCAGCAACAACCGGGCCTGGAACGGCGGCGGGTTGCGGGCCGCCGGGGGCCTGCCGCTGAACCAGACCGTGCTCATCAGCAGCACCGTCAGCGGCAACCAGGGCGACAGCGTGGGCGGCGGCGTGTACCTGGAAACCGGGGCATCGATGACCCTGATCGGCACGGATGTAACCAGCAACACCGCCATCGTGCAGGGCGGCGGGTTTAACACCATCGGCCATCTGTCACTCACCAACAGTTCCGTCCGCCACAACACCGCCCCAGACGGCGGCGGGCTGGACGTGCTGTCCGGCACGGTCAGCCTGGTGGGCAGCACGTTAAGCGACAACACTGCCACCGCCGGCCCAGGGGGCGGCTTGGTCGCCAGCAGCCTCAACCCGGCCATCACCCTGGTCAACAGCACCGTCAGCGGCAACCGCGCCACCGACCACGGCGGCGGACTGGCCAACTTCAACGGCACAATCGACCTGAGCAACGTCACCCTGGCCGGCAACACCGCCGACAGCGATCACGACGGCTCGGGCGACGGCGGCGGGCTGTGGAATGCCAGCGTGGCCACGGCCACCCTGCGCAACAGCATCGTGGCGCTGAATATGGACACCGGCGGCCAGGCGCCCGATTGCTCGGGCAGCTACCACTCGCAGGGCAACAACCTGGTGCAGAGCACGCTCAACTGCGCCATCACTGGCGCGATCACCGGCCTGGACCCCAAGCTCAAGCCGCTGGGCAACTATGGCGGGCCGACCGAAACCCGCGACCTGCTGGCCGGCAGCCCCGCCATCGATGCCGGCAACCCGAACGGCTGCCGCGACCGCCTGGGCAACCTACTCAGCCTGGACCAGCGCGGCGTCATCCGACCCAACGGCCCCTTCTGCGACATCGGCGCCGTGGAGGGCCTATCGCCGCTGAACAAACGACTGCTGCTGCCGCTGGTGGAGAGATGAGGCAGGAGGCAGGAGCGTCAATCAGAATGACGCGCACATGACTCCCGTCACCGGCATTCAGCGCCTGGATGTCTTTGACAGACCCGCCAGGTTTCCGCGAATGGCCGTGGTCGTCGTATCACGCGCTGGGGACCGCACAGCCCTCGCGACTGAACCGGTCCGCGGTGCTGGGTTGGTTCGGCGACGCGCCTGGGTTCGAGGCCTTTCATCGCGGCCGGGTGGATGAAAGCGCTATCGCCGCCTTGATCGTTGATGCAGAGTGAAACCATGATCCGCCAAGGCTATGCTATTGAAATGCATCGTTGATCATCGACAGACCTGCCAGG
>JAYTFQ010000120.1:0-4146 GCA_043734225.1 Anaerolineales bacterium
GGGGCCGGCACGCAAATGATCGTCTTTTAGGCAGTCACCTTTCAAAACAAACTATGAGCCAACGCGCGCTGTTTGAAGGGCTGGTCTCGGACGAGAACGGCCAGCCGGTGGGAGTGGCCCAGGTCGGCGGCCAGGCCCAATACGTCGTCGACGACGGCGGCTTTCATTTTCACGTCCCGGCCGAGCAGGTGGACCGCGACGTGCTGAAGATGCTGCGCGAACAAATCATGGCCAACCAGGATGCCGTCACCCAGGGCGCGATGCAAATGCTGGGCAAGGACGATCTGTTCACGAAGGTCATGATCGACTCATCCCTGAAGAACATGGATGAGCATTTCACGAAACTGATCGAGAGCGGTCTGCCGGCGGAGGCGCGCGCCTACCTGGGTATGCTGGGCTTCCGCATCGTGCTGAATTACCACGGCGAGATTGTCGCAGTGGATCAGCCGGGCGCGGCTGGGCCGGAGGAGGAGTAGCATCAAAACTCAATGCCTGTTGGCCGTGGGGATGATGGCGCTGGCCGGGTTGGCTTGCGCCGGCAGCGGGGGCACCAATGTTCAGGCGACGGTGGATGCGGTGAATACTGCCGTGCAGTCCACGCTGGGCGCCATGACCCAGCCGGCCGGCAGCACCCCGGCCGCCGCCAGCAATACTCCTGGCGCCGCCAGCAATACACCCCGCGCACCCGGCTACACGCCACAGGCTGCAACACCGACTCTGCAGCCAACCTTGGGCATTGCCACCCAGCGGCCGGCGACCAACGCGCCGCCGCCGACCGGCCAGCCGCCTCAGCCGACAGCGACCACCGCCGCTGGCGATCAGCCGGTGCGTCCCAACGGCCCCCTGCTCCACGCCACACACCGAACCACACCGCCCAACATCGATGCGCAGGGAAATGACTGGCCGGCGGACCTGCCGTATGCCATCGACAAATTGGTTTTTCGCGCCGCCAATTTTAATGGTCCGGTTGATAGCAACGGCCATTTCGCCATGGGCTGGGACGCGAACAACTTCTATTTTTACGTGGTGATTGCGGACGACACGCATGTGCAGACGCAGCACGGCGAGCTGCTATTCCAGGGCGACAGCCTGGAGTTGCAGTTTGACGCGGACTTAGCGGGGGACTTTGCCTCGACCAAACTCAGCGGCGATGATTACCAGTTGGGATTGTCGCCGGGGGCGGACCGGCTGACGCCTGAAGCCTTCCTGTGGAACCCGGCCGGACGGAAAGGCGTGCCGGCGGGCATCACCATAGCCAGCCGCGCCGGCGGCGACGCGGGCGGGTATGTCTTCGAAGTCGCGATCCCCTGGTCGTTCTTCGCGGTCACCCCGGCCGCGGGCCAGCACTTCGGCATGGCGCTCAACAGCTCGGACGACGACGCCCCGGGCACGGCCATTCAGCAGAGCATGAGCTCATCGGTGTCCACCCGCCAACTACTCAATCCCACTTCGTGGGGCACGGTGCAGATCGACCCGTAGTTAGCCACCAGCTAGCATCCCCCGGGGTGTCGCTACACGTTCAGCGCTTCCAACACTTTCAACGCCACCGCCCCACCCTGCCGGAAGCCTTCGACATTCAGTTGCGCCGTATTATCGTTCGGCGTGTGCACACGGAGCGCGGCCCAGCCGGCAGTGACGAGCGACACAGCGTCGATACCGGCGTCCGCGAATGGCAGGTGATCGAACTGAGCGCCCACCAGTGGCAGCCGTCCCACCGGAAAGTTCAATTGCCGACAGGCGCTTCGGACGGCGGCCTCCAACCCTCCGCCCCCGCTGACCAGAGCCAGACGGCCAGCCGTGCCAATGCCGTCGAAATTCAAGACACTAGCGCCCCGCAGCCCTGAGACGCCAACATCGCGTACGTACGCCAGCGCGCCCAGCAGGCCCATCTCCTCGGCGCCGGCGATGAGCACCGTCACCGGCCGCGCGGGTGGGTTGGCGCACAGATACTCCGCCAGATGCAGCACCAGGCCGGCGCCAGAGGCATTATCGATGGCGCCGGGAGACGCATTGCCCGATCCGGCCATCAGTACGAACAGCAGCGGCACACCGGCCAGTAGCGCGGTCAGGCCGGCCACAGCCGCCGCGGCTGTCACGCCAGGCGCGACGGTGCGGAGCAGGCTCAGCCCGGCAAATATAACCGCGGCCAGGCTGGCGAGCCCCACCAGGCCCATGCGGGCCGGCAGCGACATGGCCTGGCTCTTCGAGTCGGAATGCGCCACAAGCAAAAACGGCGGCCGGGCCGCGCCGCCCGGCGCGGATGGCACCTGGGCGATGATGTTGGCGGTGCGATACACGCGGCCGCGCGCCAGCCACCAGCGGCGCGCGCGGCTGAGGTTGGCTACGTCGCGCGGGCGAAGCGCTGCGCGGGCGGCCAGTCGATACAAATGGCCGGAAGCCAATAGCAGCGCTGCCAAAACGGCGGCCGGCGGCACGGCCAGCCAGGCGCTGAGGCCCCAGGTCCAGAACGTGATCAGAATCAGTATTTGCGCGGCCAGGACAACGTAAACGAGGGCGGCCTCCCCTACCGAGGAGAACTCGAACGGGGCGACTTCCACAGCGCAGCCAAAAGAGCGTAGTTGGCTGGCGAGTTCAGCAATGGCCTGATCGTTGGCGGCGGTGCCCACCCGGCGCGGCTGGGCCAGCGCCTGAGCGTATGCCAGCGCCTGGGCTGGATCAAGCCGCACGGCGCCGGGCGCCATCAGACTTTCTGACGCAGTTGACTGACAAAATTGCCGACCGTCGCGGGAAGCAGCGCGCCAGGCTGGGAAAAGATCAATGGAGTGCCATGCGCCAGGGCCAGCGCCTGCTGCCGGTCATACGGAATCACCAGGTCTGGCGGGCCGCCCAGGGCCTTTTCGATAGCGGAGGCCGGCAGGTTGGCTTCGGGCGTCACCTGGTTTAGCACGACAATGACACGCGCTTGCGGCCGGCGCAAGCCGCCCAACGCCTGCAGAGTGCCAATGGTGGAATGGACAGCGCCCACTTCCGGAGTGCACATGACCATAATCTGGTCGGCAGCAGCGATGGCGGCTTCAGTCGCGCCATCCAGGAGCGGCGCCGCATCGATCACCACTTGCGTGAAAAATATCTGCAGCGCCTCCAGTGTGTGCCGGAAGGAGTCAGCGCTGGGACCCTGGCGCACCGGCTGAGAGGGTGCGGCCAACACCACCAACCCCGAGTCGTGGCGGACCAGGGCCTGCGCCACAGCGGTGGTATCCGGCGCGGCCGGCAGGTTGCGCCAGGTGACCCCGGTGCTTAAGCGCAATTGCAGCGCCACGTGGCCGCCAGACGGCGCCAGGTCGACCAGACACACGCGGCTGCCCTGGCGCAGCAGGGTTCCAGCCATGGTGACGGCGCATGTGGTGGCGCCAACACCGCCCCGGAAGCCGAGTACAACAGTAACTAAGCCGTCCAGCGCCGGGACCGCGGCCGGTGTCCCCGTATCTTTGGCAGCTTCGGCGCGCTTCAGCAATTCGCCAATGCGCCGGTTCAAAGCGTCAGGGTCAAAGGGCTTGGGCAGGTAGGCATCCGCGCCGGACTCAATGGCGCTGTCGTAATCGGCGGCCTGCGTGCGGGCCGTCAGCACAATGATCGGCAGGTTTTTTGTGGCCGGGTTGGCGCGCAGACGGCGCATGACCTCGTAGCCGTCGATATCTGGCATCATCAGATCCAGCACCATCAGGTCAAACGGCTCGCTCTCGGCCATGCGCAGCCCTTCAGTGCCGGTAGCCGCCAGGCTGGGCTGATGGCCGAGTTTGGCCAGGGTCAGCCGCATCAGCGGCCGCATATCCGGATCATCATCCACAATGAGGATTTTGGCCATCAGGCCTTGCCTTTCGCTTGATGCGCCACCATTTCCACGGCCGAGCGGCTGACCAGGATGACGGCCCCTGAGAAAACCGTCTCTGGATTGGCGGCCATCAGGGCGCTGGCGTTGTAGACATTGACAAAGCGGCCGGTGCCTCCCATCAGTAGCTGCGAGGGGTCAAACTTGGCGACGACTTCAATCGAACCTTGAATTTCGAAGGTGGCCGTTGTGACCAGCACCGGGACCGGCAGCAAACGAGTATAGCCGCCGCGCGCCAGCCCTTGCGGCCCCAGGTCTTCCCGCCGGCTGAGCACAATCAGGGTCAAATTGTTCTT
>JAYTFQ010000121.1:0-3533 GCA_043734225.1 Anaerolineales bacterium
CAGCCCCGGGCGGCCTGCGATCGGCCGGCCCAACGGTCACAATTCCCGAACCGTTCGCCCTACTCCCCGGCCCCGCCGCTCTGCTGGATCAGCTTGGCCACCAGCGCCGTCCAGCCGGTTTGGTGGCTGGCGCCCAGGCCGGCGCCGTTGTCGCCGTGGAAATACTCGTAAAACAGCACATAGTCGCGCCAGTGCGGGTCCGTCTGGAAGCGTTCCGTCGCGCCATACACCGGCCGGCGCCCGTCCTTGTCCTTCAAAAAGGTGCTGATCAGCCGGCGCGACAGCTCGGCGGCCACTTCGTTCAGGTTCATAAAGACCCCCGAGCCGCGCGGGCATTCCACCTTATAGTCGGGCCCATAGTAGTGATGATACTTTTGCAGCGCCTCGATCATCAGGAAATTGGTCGGGAACCAGATTGGGCCGCGCCAGTTGGAGTTGCCGCCGAACAGGCCGGTGGTCGATTCGGCCGGTTCGTAGGTCACCTGATGCACCGTGCCGTCCACATGCAGCTCGTACGGGTACTTCAGGTGCGCCCGCGATAGCGCGCGCACGCCGTGGTCGCCCAGGAACTGGTCGGGATCGAGCAGGCGAGGCAGGATGCGATCCAGCTTGTCTCGGTCGGCGATGGCCAGCAGCCGGCGCCCGCCCTCGCCCGGCGTGGTGATGGAGGCGATGTGAGCCACCAGCTCGGGCCGGTTGTCGAGGAACCACTGCATGCGTTTTTGAAAGCGCGGCAGCATCTTCAGCAGATCGGGCTCGATGGTCTCCACCGCCAGCAGCGGGATCAGCCCCACCAGCGAGCGGATCTTGAGCGGAAAGTGGGAGCCATCTGAAAGGTGCAGGGCGTCGTAGAAAAAGCCGTCGCCTTCGTCCCACAGGCTGCGCTGCTCCGGCCCGATATTGTTGATGGCGTGGGCGATGTAGATGAAGTGCTCGAAAAACTTGGTCGCCACGTCCTCATACTCTGGATCGTGCCGGGCCAGCTCGAGCGAGATGGCCAGCATGTTCAGGCAGAACATCGCCATCCAACTGGTGCCGTCGGCCTGCTCCAGGTAGCCGCCCGTGGGCAGCGGGGCGCTGCGGTCGAACACCCCAATGTTGTCCAGGCCCAGGAACCCGCCCTCGAAGATGTTGCGGCCCTCGCGGTCTTTGCGGTTCACCCACCAGGTGAAGTTCAGCAGAAGCTTAAGGAACACCCGCCGCAGGAAGACCACATCCGGCTTACCGGTCATGCGTTTGTCGATCTTGTAAATGCGCCAGGCCGCCCAAGCGTGCACCGGCGGGTTGACGTCGCCAAAGGCCCACTCATAGGCCGGCACCTGCCCATTCGGGTGCATGTACCACTCGCGCAAGATCAGGATCAGTTGGCGCTTGGCAAAATCCGGGTCGATCAGGGCAATCGGCACCGTGTGAAAGGCCAGGTCCCAGGCAGCAAACCACGGATATTCCCACTTGTCGGGCATGGAGAGCACGTCCGAAGTGTGCAGGTGCATCCAATCCGAGTTGCGGCCTTCCAGCCGCTCGGGCGGCGGCGTCGGCCCGGCCGGGTCGCCGTCCAGCCAATCGTCTACGTCGTAGCCGTAATACTGCTTGGTCCACATCAGGCCGGCAAAGGACTGGCGCATCACATTGCGCTCATCGTCCGACAGCCGCTCGGGCTGGGTCGTGGCGAAGAACTCATCGGCCTCAGCTTTGCGCTGCTCGACCAGTTGGTCAAAGCTCTCAAACGGCTGGGCCGAACCGCCGCCGGCCAGCCGCACCCGGATAACGGCCGTGGCCCCCGGCGCCAGGTTGAGCGCGTAGTGCGCGGCGGCCTTGGAGCCTTGCCCGGTGTGGCTCAGCCGGTCCTGGGCGCCGTTCACCAGCGTATCGTTGAAACTGTCTTTCACCAGCGGCGAGTCGTTAGGCTGGCCCCACAGCCGCTCCTTGTTGCTCTCGTTGTTGGTAAACCACAAATCTGGTTTGGCGGCGCCATCGTCAAAATACACCCATTGGTTGGGCAGGTGTTTGGTGTTGGCCACCAGGCTGGCCGGCCCCTCGGAGTGCATATCGGGCTTGTGGAGCCAGCTATAGCCCCACGACCAGGTATTGCGGAACCAGGTCTGCGGCAGCACATGCAGCGGGGCGGCGTCCGGGCCGCGGTTGACGATGGTCAGCCGCATCAGGATATCTTCCGGGCTGGCCTTGGCGTATTCCGCGAACACGTCAAAATAGCGATCCTGCTCAAAGACGCCGGTGTCCATCAGCTCGAACTCCGGCGCCAGCCGCCCGCGGCGTTTGTTTTCATCCACCAGTTGGCCGTAAGGGAAGGCGGCCTGCGGGTACTTGTACAGCGCCTTCATGTACGAGTGGGTGGGGGTGCTGTCCAGATAGAAGTAGTACTCTTTGACGTCTTCGCCGTGGTTGCCTTCCGGCCCGGTCAGGCCGAACAGCCGCTCTTTCAGGATCGGGTCGTGCTCGTTCCACAGGCCTACCGCCAGGCACAGGTTCTGGCGCCGGTCGCAAATGCCCAGCAGGCCGTCCTCACTCCAGCGATAGGCCCGGCTGCGGGCGTGGTCGTGCGGCAGGTAGTCCCAGGCGGCGCCGCCGGGGCTGTAGTCTTCGCGCACGGTGCCCCAGGCGCGCTCACTCAGATACGGTCCCCACAATTTCCAGTCCACATTGCGTGTGCGGTGATCCAGCAGGCGTTGATGTTCGGCGGTCATTGGCGTGGGCATGCGCGCACCTCCCGAATAGGCGATATTGCCCACAGTATAGGTGCAATTGTCTAAATCGGCCCGTGGTATCATTGCGCCCACGCCGGTTTCGAATTGAGAGTCGTATTGATAGGAGCTTTGTGCGCATGACTGCTAAGACGCATCCCACCCGCGTGGCGCGACGATCCGATTGGGAAGACCAGGATACACGCCGCCGCCGGATTTGGATCGGGGTCGCCATTCTGGGCGTGGTGGCCTTCGTGGCGATGTTGGGCTATCTCATTTATCAGCAATCGCTGCCCGTCCCGCATCCGGGGCGCGATATTCCCATCCAGGGCCGCAGCCACATCCCGGTGGGCCAGGCGCATGATCCGTACAATTCCGAGCCGCCCTCGTCCGGGCCGCACTATGACACCCCGGCCGCGGCTGGCTTTTACGACCAGGCGCCGGCCGACGAATATCTGGTGCACAGCATGGAGCACGGCTACGCCATCATCTGGTACAACTGCGACCAGTACAAGGACGGCACCTGCGATCAGTTGAAGGCCAAGGTCAAGGATGCCATGGGCGCCGCCGGCGTCTCGGCCATCACCGGCACGCTCAAGCTCATCGCCGTGCCGCGCGCCGGCCAAAAGACCGTCATCGCCCTCAGCGCCTGGGGCCACATCGACACCCCGGATGGCGGCTTCTCCAAGCAGGAGATAATCGACTTTATTCGCGGCTATCGCGATGGCGCCAATGCGCCGGAGCCCAGCCTGCCCTAGCCAAAAGAAAGTAACTTCCCAGCCGGGCGGCGTGGACCTTTCGAGGTAACCAGGGAAATCAAGGACCTTTGGG
>JAYTFQ010000122.1:0-3505 GCA_043734225.1 Anaerolineales bacterium
TTTTAAAACCGGCCGGGCACCGGCCACGGCTGCCAACGCCAGCCGTCGTCATGCCGAGCAACATGGCCCAGGCCGGGGAATGGCATGTGCGCGCCCATCAACAGTGTCCTCTCGTTCGCGGCTTGCTCAAACACTCGCTCGCGCGTGACGACCGCCTGGGCCGGGTCCACGTCGATAAACGCGTGCCACGCCGCATCGCCAATGTCCTGCGGGGCGCCGGCCGGGTCCGGGCCCAGGTCGCGGCCATAGACCATGTCGGCGATAAAGAGCAACCGGTCACGCCCCGAAGTGATTTCGATGGCCGCCATGCCGGGCGTGTGGCCCGGCGCCGCGATAGCACGCACGCCCGGCACGAGCTCATCCCCATCGTCGAAGAACGCCAGCCTGTCGCGCAGTTGCGCCAGGCGCTCGATCGGGGTGTCCAGGCTCCACTGAAAGAACGCCTCCGCCAGGAAGCGATTGTCTGCGCGCTGCAAGCGCACCGGCCGCGTCTCGCGGTAGGCCGATTCTTCTCGCGCCATCACATAGCGCGCCCGCGGAAAGGCCAGCGCGCCGTCTGCCGCCACCGCGCCGCCAATGTGATCGCAATCGGCGTGTGAGAAGACGACCAGGTCGATCTCGGCCGGTGAAAAGCCGGCGGCGCGCAGGCGCTCCATTGGTTTTTACGGCAAAAATGGCAAAGAAGTGGCACTGGATCAGGGTGAAGTGTGCGGACATAATGTCGGCCAAGGCGAAGAATATGGTCCACTGACGCAAATGGCGGCGATAGGGCTGCCGCCTATCGCGCCTGCAAGACGCTCCCACAATTATCAAGCCCCAATAGTTAATTGTGGGAGCGCCCCTGCCCTACCTGTTTTGGGGTTGCAGGCGCGATCTTTTGATTGCCATCTGGTCATCACAGGCGCTGCGATGCAAGGAAGACTCTTGAAAAATTGTGTTCAGCCGGACAGTCGATGAAATCGACTGTCCGGCTGAACACAATTTATTCAAACACTTTCATCGATGATCTGTGCCGAAAAGATGGTTTTGCGTTTCAACCATTTGTGATTACCATCCCGCCATGCCCACTCTCAATGACTTTCAACTTGGCACCGTGCCCGGCTTGCTGCGCCGCTACGATCAGGCGCCGCGCCGGCTGGCCTTTCGCGCTGGCACGCCGGCCGAGGCGCTGGCCTGGCAGGCCGAGCTGCGCGCCGCCTTCGCCGGCTTGCTGGGCGAGTGGCCGGCCGAGCGCTGCGACCTGGACCCGCACCTGATCGAGCGCGTGGAGGAAGAGTCCTTCACCCGCGACCTGGTCGTCTTCCAGTCGCAGCCCGGCGAATATGTGCCCTGCTACATCCTGGTCCCGCGCGGCGTGGCGCCGCCCCACCGGCCCGTCATCGCGCTGCACGGGCACGGCTCGGCCGGCGCCCGGCACGTGGTCGGCCTGCCGGCCAATGCGCTGGAGGCCGAGCTGGGCCGCCGCGCCAATTACGACTACGCCCGCCAGTTGGCCCTGCGCGGCTTCCTGGTCTTCGCGCCCACCCTGCGTGGCTTTGATGCCCGCATGGAGCCGGAGGCGCTGCAAGATACCAGCAATGGCATGTATCTCTCCTCGTGCGCCGCCGCCAGCTCTGACGCGCTGCTCTTCGGCCAGACGCTGCTCGGCCTGCGCGTGTGGGACCAGATACGGCTGATTGACTATATCGAAACGCGCCCGGAGACGCGCGGCCGCGGCCTGGCTTGCGTGGGCCTCTCCGGCGGCGGCACCGTCACCACCTATGCCGCCGCGCTGGAGCCGCGCATCACCTGCGCCGTCATCAGTTGCGCCCTCAACCCCTACCGCGACTCGATCCTGCCGCTGGCGCACTGCGCCTGCAACTATGTCCCTGGTATCCTGCAAATTGCCGAAATGGCCGATATCGCTGGGCTGATCGCGCCGCGGCCGGTGCTGATCGAAGCCGGCACGCAGGATGCCGCGTTCCCGCTGGCGGGCACCCGCCGGGCAGTGGCCGAGCTGCGCCGCGTGTATGAGTGCCTGGGGGCCGGGGCGTCGCTGGAAACCTATATCTTTGAGGGTGGGCACCGCTGGAGCGGGGCTAGAGCCTACAACTGGTTGGCGAAGGAGTTGGCTTAATGCTGAGGTATGTACTGGCCGGGGCGAGCTCGCGCGCCCTGCACATGTATGCCTTGCCGGTGCTCGAGCGTTACCGCGACAGCGCCAGCCCGGTGGGCATCTTCGACCTCAACACCACCCGCGCCGAATACATCAGCGCCGCTTGCGGCGGCGTGCCGGTGTTCCGCGACTTTGACGCCATGCTGCGCGAAACGGCGCCGGATACCGTGGTGGTGACCACCGTCGACCGCTTCCACCACGATTACATCATCCGCGCCCTGGAAGCCGGCTGCGATGTGATCACCGAGAAGCCGATGACTATTGACGCGGCCAAGGTGCGCGCCATCCTGGCGGCCGAGGCGCGCACCGGCCGCAAACTCACCGTCGGCTTCAACTATCGCTTCAACCCGTATATGACTCGCGCCCGGCAGTTGATCGCGGACGGCGCCATCGGCCAGGTGCTCAGCGTTGATTTTGAATGGCTGCTCGACCGCCGGCACGGCGCCGACTACTTCCGGCGCTGGCACCGCCGTAAGGAAAACGCCGGCGGCCTGCTGGTGCACAAAGCCACCCATCACTTCGACCTGATCAACTGGTGGCTGGCCGACGAGCCGGCCCGTGTGTATGCCATCGGCGACCGGCGCTTCTACGGGCCTACACGCGCCGAGCGCGGCGAGCGCTGCTCCACCTGCGCCTTTCAAAAGACCTGCGAGTTCTATGTGGACTATGCCGCCGACCCGGAGATGAACGCGCTGTACTTCGCTGCCGAGCACGAAGACGGCTATTTCCGCGACCGGTGCGTGTTTGCGGATGAGATCGACATCGAAGACACCATGAGCGTCACCGTCCGCTACCAGGGCGGGGCGCAGCTGGCCTACTCGCTGATTGCCCACGCCGCCTACGAGGGCTGGCGGGCGGCCATCAACGGCACCGCCGGCCGGCTGGAGCTGCAAATTCCCGAGAGCGGGCCGCTGGCCGAGGCGCCCAGCAACGTCCTCAGCCTGTTCACCCCCGATGGCCGGCGGGTGGCGCACGAGCTCTCCAAGACCGGCCCCGACCACGGCGGCGGCGACCCGCGCCTGCTGGCGCAACTGTTCGGGCCGGCCGGCCAGCCGGACCCGCTGGGGCACATGGCCGGCTCGCGCGCCGGCGCCATGTCGGTGCTCATCGGCGTCGCCGCCAACCAATCCATCGCCAGCGGCCAGCCGGTGACCATCTCAGATATGCTGTAGCTTTTCCTGGTGATCCCGGAAATCAACGATGTTTTGTAACTGCCCAGCTATGTGACGCGGACACTTCAACGAAACCAAAGAAATCAAGGATGACTCTACTGCAAGAACTATGTTTCGCCGAAAACGCCAGGGCAGACGCCCCACTTCGGTAGCAAGAATCCGGCCTAAATAGGGAAGC
>JAYTFQ010000123.1:0-1889 GCA_043734225.1 Anaerolineales bacterium
GCTTCCCTATTTAGGCCGGATTCTTGCTACCGAAGTGGGGCGTCTGCCCTGGCGTTTTCGGCGAAACATAGTTCTTGCAGTAGAGTCATCCTTGATTTCCATGCTTACAGGCGCCAGCGGCGGGTCCGTGCCACACGGCTGGGCAGTTACCAATTACCATTCTAACGGCCCGACGAAAGTCGGGCCGCAGCATCCCATTTTGCCTGGGGTTTACAGCAGCCTGACACTCATTTGTCCACCAAGATTTAGGAAGATCAATAGCGCGCGCGGCGGATGCGGCAGGTTCAATTGCCGCCCGACGGCGGCGGCGTCGCTCATCAGTTGCGCCTGGTATTCGGGCAGGACGGCCTCCAGGGCCGCGTCGGTGCGCAGATCGTCGGTGCGGAAGTCGACCAGGGTCCAGTTGCCCAATCGTTGATACAGCAAGTCGATGACACCCACCTGGCCGTCATCTCGCACACACGGCACGCCATACTGGCGCTCGGCGGCGCTCTCGATTTCGGTAAACAGCGGATGGGCGCGCAGGCGATCCAGCAGCCGGCGCGTTTCGGTCAGCGCGGTGCGGATGGCGGCCGGCTCGGTCAGCCCCAGGTTGAGAGCCAGCGGGCGCAGGCGGGCATCCAGAGCGGCAGCGTCCAGATGCAAAAGCCAATGCCGCAGCGCTTCGTGCAGCAGCGCGCCCACAATCCAGGCCGGCGCGGCGCGGCCGCCAGTGATCACCCGCCACACCCGGTGCTGCCGCTCGGGCCCGGCTTCCGGCGCCGGCAGCGGCAGCCGGGGAGCGGCCAGCGGGCCAAGCGCGGCGGCCGGCGCCAGCGCGGCCGTGATGGGCGGCGCGGCGGGCGGTATCCAGTCCGGCTCGCTCGGCGGGTACAGCGTCGCCGTCACATCCTGCCAACCGGGCGCCAGGGTCAGCGCCTGCGGCGACGCCGCTTCATCCGCGATGGGCGCTTCGTCCAGCCCAATCACCCGCCCCAGGTCCTCCAGCCAGCCGGCCAGCTTGAGGCGCGCCGGGCCATCCTTGGGCGCGCCCACGCTGGCATGCGCGCTGATGATGACTTTCTCTTTGGCGCGGGTGAGGGCCACATACAGCAGGCGCAGATCTTCGGCGGCGTCGCGGTCGGCGCGCGCCAGGCTGGCCAACGACCAGGCGATTGGCCGAGCCTTGCGCGCGGCGTCAGCCAGCTTGAGCACAACCCCCAGGGCCGGGTCGAGCGCCACGCTCTCGCCGCCGCGCCCGCCGCCGCTGTGGGCGGCGTCGGCCAGCACCACCAGCGGAAACTCCAGCCCCTTGGATTTGTGAATGGTCATGAGCTGCACCGCCCCGCCCACCTCGGCCGGCGCTTCGCCTTCACGGGCGCCAATGTCGCGCAGGGTGCGGATGTATTCCAGAAAATCGCCGACGGCCACCAGGCGGCTGCGGTGCGCATCGGCCAGCAATTTGTCCACGTTGCGGCTCAGCCGCTGGCCACCGCCGGCCTTCAGGATGGCGCGATAGTGCGTCCGGTCGATGAAGTCTTTGAGCAGTTCGGCAATCGGCAGCCGGCCGGAGAGCGCGTTGAGCTGGGCGAGCGTTTGGGCCACGGCGGCGAAACGCGGCTGGGCCAGCAGCGAGGCAAATAGCGGGCGCGGCTGGTCGCCGCCCCGCGGAAAGCGCAGCGCATAGAGCTCGGCGTCGCCCAGGCCAAAGGCCGGCGAGCGCAGCAGCCCGGCCAGCGCCAGATCGTCGCTGGGGTCGGCGATGGCGCTGAGGGCATTGAGCAGATCACGGATTTCGGGCCGGTCATAAAAGCCCTCGCCGGCGACGGTGACGTAGGGGATGCCGGCCGCCTCCAGCGCGTCTTCGTAAACGGGAAAGGCCGACGAGGCCCGGAAGAGCAGCGCCATTT
>JAYTFQ010000124.1:0-1526 GCA_043734225.1 Anaerolineales bacterium
GTTCTGGGCAGGTGTGAGGGCGAGCGGCCGGATCCATCAACACTTTTGTGTTGCCACTTAGTTGTAAGCGGCGGGCAGCTTGTCGATTTGCAGCGGGATGTAGATCAGTTGGCCGGGGAAAATCGCGCCCGGGTCCGGCAGCTTATTGCCCGTGAGAATGAACGCCACCGTGGTGGCATAGCGCCCGGAGATAATGCCCAGGTTGTCGCCCTGGCGCACGGTGTACAGGTGCGGCCCGGCCGGCAGCAGGATGGTGGACCCGGCCGCGAACGACGCGCCCGGGTTGGCGGCGCTCACCAAGACCGAATCAAACTCAAACTTGGCCGCGATGGAGCTGATTGTGTCGCCGCCCTGCACCACGTAGAAGAACGGCGTGGTGCGGCTGGGGGTGAGGCTGACGGCGATTGGCACAATCACAATCTGGCCGGGGAAGATCTTGTTCGGATCGGCAATTTGCTGGTTGGCGTCCCGCAGCCGGTGCGGGCTGACGCCATAACGCGCGACGTAGGTCACAAAGCTCTCGCCGCTGTGCACGGTCACCTGGATGAAGTTACCCGCCCCCACCGGTGTGGCGCTGGGGACGGGCGCGCCGGTTGGCGTTGGGCCAGGCGTGGCCGAGGCGCCGGGCACGGCGGTGGGCGCCGGGTTTCCCGACAGCGGCACCGGCTGCGCGCCATAGATCACCGGCACGAAGATGGGCTGGCCGGAGAAAATCAAGTCGGGGTTGGCGACGCCCGGATTGTTGCTGATCAGCACCGACAGCGGAATGCCATAGCGGGCGGCGATGCTCTTGAGCGTTTCGCCGGCCACGGCAATGTGGCTGTGCGGCCCGGCCGGAATCAGCAGCGTCTGGCCCAGGGCCAGGGCGCCGTTTGCCAGGCCGTTGGCGGCCGAAATGACGCTGGGGTCCATCTCAAACCGGCTGGCCAGCGCGTTGAGCGCGTCGCCCGAGGCTACCACGTAGTAGAAGGGCGTAGTCAGGCTGGGGGTGAAGCTCTTCACCACCGGGATCACCACCGTCTGGCCAGGGAAGATCAGGTTGGGATCTTTGAACTGGTTGGCCAGGATCAGCGCCGAGCCGGTCACGCCGAAGCGGACCGTGTACTTGGACAGATTGTCGCCGCTCTTGACGGTGATCGTGATAAACCCGCTGTCGGCGGGCGATGGGGGCCGCGGGCCGGGCGCAGCGTAGACGGTGCCGGCGCGCGTGGCCAGGCCCAAGACGCAGGCCAACGCCAGCAGGCAGCCCGAAAGGCCAGCCAGCAAGACGGTGCGTATTTTCATCATGTCCTCCCTGGAGCGTCGGCCGAGCGGCGGCGACGCCCTAATCGTGGTGCCTGGATGAGCGGTTGTGTTGCCCAGCCCGGCCTGCGCCAACCGGCCTGGGCAAATTCGTTAACCACATTTCAACAATTGGTCAAGATTGTACTACTAAGCCCGGCCGGACGCTATTTGGGTCCGCCTGTCGCGGAGAGTCATGGAAAACGTCGTATCGAGCCGAGCCGTCGATTTCATCGACGGCTCGG
>JAYTFQ010000125.1:0-2484 GCA_043734225.1 Anaerolineales bacterium
CCGCCACGTAAAGCAGCCGCACTTCAAACTCGGCCGAGGGGTAGTTGGCCTCATCCGCCCCGGCCAGCAGCACGGCTTCAAACTCCATGCCTTTGGCCAAATGCACCGGCAGCACCAGCAGCCCGCCTGGATAAGCCGCGCCGGCTCCGGAGGCCAATTGAACCCCGTCAACGCCGACCAAGGTCAACGCTTGCGCCACTTGCGCGCACAGTTCGGGTGTCTTGGCGATGACAGCAATATTTTGGAATTCCTCGGCCCGCAGCGCAGCGATGGAAGCCGCCAGGGCCGGCACGAGATCGGCCGGCTGAGCGAGCTTGAGCAGCCGCACCGGCCGGCCATGGCGGTTGAACGGCTCGGCCAGCATCGGCTTTACGCCAGCCGGCGCCATCAACTCCAGCAAGCGATTGGCAAACGAGACTATCTCGTGCGTGCTGCGGTAGCTCTCGCGCACTTCACCATAGCGATACGGCAGGCCGTCGAAGGCGGCGCGCACTTGCTCCCAACTGTCGATGCCGCGGTGAGCGTACACGCCCTGGGCCATATCGCCCAGGATGGTCAACGAGCCATTGCGCGTGAAGCGCCGCAGCACACTGTAATATAGCGGGGCCACGTCCTGCGCCTCGTCCAGAACCATATGGTCGTATAAAGCGGTCGCCAACCCCTCGCCCAGGGTGTGCAGATACAGCAGCGCCGGCAGGTCGCTGACATCCAACGGGCCATCCGGGCGCGGTGCCGACTGCGCCAGCAAATCCACCTCGGCCTCGGTGAGCACACCCCGGCCCAGCCGAGACAGCAGCACGGGGTCGGTGAGCAATTGCGTGTAGGCGGGCAGCGGTTCGAGCGCGGGCCAAATGCCGTCCAGGCTGGCCTCCAGCACCAGGCGCAGCGCCTCGCGCACGGCGGCTTTGGGCTTGGGGCTGCGCTGCTCTTCACGAATACGGCTGGTGCGCAGGATAGTGGCCTGGCCTTTGCGCTCAAAATAGGCCGCCAGGGCGCGCAGCGCTTCGGCGCCGCGCTTCAGGCCGGCCGGGGCCTTGTTCTTTTCCAGATCGATATCATCTTCGCGCGCGGCATACGCGGAATACTCGTCCAGCTGCGCGGCCTGGTCCAAAAGCGGCTGGCGGCGGTCACGCTGCTCTTCGCCGCTGTCGATGCGCTCGGCCGCTTCGCGCTCGAAGGCATCCGCATACGACCCCAACAGATCACTCTGCAGCAGCTCCACCAGCCGCTGGCGCTGACGCATCACTGGCAATTCGCGCAGCGATTGCTGCAGCTCCAGCACCCGCGCCCGGCCAATGCGCGCCGTCACCTTGAACGGCCCGAGGTTTTCAAAGGCCAGCCCGGCAGCCGGCACGTTCAGCCGGCCACGCCACCAGTCCGCCAGCCGGTCGAGCACCTGGCCCATGCGCATGGATACTTTGAGCTGAGTGGTTTGCATGCGGCGGCGCTTTTCGGAGACGCGCCGGCCGGAGTCGAGCAGCGCTTCCAGGGTCGCGTCGATGGTGGGCCGGCCGGCC
Source organism: Anaerolineales bacterium (assembly GCA_043734225.1). GTDB lineage: Bacteria > Chloroflexota > Anaerolineae > Anaerolineales > UBA6663 > JAYTFQ01. The sequence goes on from JAYTFQ010000125.1 coordinate 1,518, forward strand.
AGGCCAAGCCGGTCCAAGGCCCAGGCGTCGAGCGTGGTCTGGGGAATATCCGCCACGCCCAGTCCGGGCAGCACGTTGGCCACATAGCCCAGGAACAACTGGTTGGGGCCGAAGACGATGCAGCGCTGGGGATCGATGCCTAGCTGGTTACCGGGGTAAAGCAGATACGCTACCCGGTGCAGCGCCATGGCCGTCTTGCCGCTGCCGGCCACGCCCTGGATGACCAACACCTGCTTGGGTTCGGCGCGGATCAGCTCGTCCTGCCCCTCCTGAATGGTGGCGACAATATCCTGCATGAAAGCATCGCGCCGGCCAGACAGGATCTCGCGCAGATAGGCATCCGGGTCCACCAGGCCAGCACGGCTGGGGCCGGCCGCCAGTGTGCCCGGGCGCGAGTCGTACTCGTCAAAAATTTCGCGCAGGGTCCCGTGCTGGAGCTTGAACTGCCGCTTGAGCTGCAGGTCCACCGCCAGGCGGCCATCCGGACTGTCATACTGGGCGCGCCCTGGCCGGCGGCGCGAGAAGAGCCGGGCCAGCGGCGCGCGCCAATCGACCACCACAATCTTGCCGCGCTGGTCGAAGCCGATGCGGCCGATGTAATGACTCTCGGGCTCTGTCTTGCCGGCCGGCTGCAAATCCAAACGGCCGAAATAGACCTGTTTGCGGGCGGTCACCAGCTCGTCAAACGTGCGCACCAATTGGGATTGCAATGCCGCGGCCTCGTGGCCTTCAAAGCCCTTCACGTCCCAGGTGCCCACTTCTTCCACGCGCTGCTCCAGCCGCTCCAGCGTTCGGTGGAGGTGCTGGTCTTCGGCGGCGGCTTCGGGGTGTTGGTCGAGTTCAGTCATCAGAACATTATGGCCGGAGAAGGGATGTTGTGACAAGGGACCGTCCCGCGCATCCAACCTATCTGGTTAGATGGTTCCCGAAAATGGGATGCCGTACGGTGGCAAGTTGAACTCGCCAC
>JAYTFQ010000126.1:0-2476 GCA_043734225.1 Anaerolineales bacterium
CGATGGCATCGACCGCCCCGCTTCACAGGTTGTTCCAGGATTTTCGAGCAGACGAGGCGCCAGCCGGCCTTAGTGCGTTCCAGCCGGGCGCGCCGGCACCGAGTGCACATACAGCCACAGCGCCTGCACCTCGTCGTTGGTCAGGTTGGCGAAGGTTTTGTAAGGCATCTCTTCCAGGAGGGTCTTACCGGCCGGCGTCACGCCAGTCTGGACCGCTTTCTGGAAATCCGCCTCAGTCCAGGAGCCAACTTCGCCGCTGGGTGTCAAGTTAGCGGCCTTCGGGAAACTGGGCGGCGCGCCGACAATTGTCCCACCCGACAGGCCTTCGCCATGGCAGCCGGCGCAGGAAAAGCTGGCCACGTAGCCGCCATATTGCGCGCTGACTGCCGGCGGCATGTCCGGGCCGCCCGCCTTGCTCTGATCGAGTCGCTCGGCAACCACGATCGGCAATTGGCCGGCCACCATCAGCACCCGGCCTAGCGGGCCGATCTGCGTCTCCGGCAAGTTGCTGTCCACGGGCGGCAGGCTCTTGATGAAGGCGATAACGTCGCCCAGGTCGGTATCGCTAAAGTGCGTGAAGACCGTGGAGGGCATAACCAGCACCGACTTGCCATCCGGTTTGATGCCGTAGCGCAGGATATGGGCAAAGTCGGCATCGCTGAGCACGCTGCCCACACCATTCTTCCCTTTGGTCAAGTTGAGCGCCACCACACGGCCGATAGCCGGATCGTCAATGACGGCGCCGCCGCCAAAATCCTTACCATGGCAGCCGGTGCAATCGGCGATGACCGTGGCAATGTGGCGCCCGCGTTCAATAGAAACAGCATCCGTCGGCACCGTGATGGCCACCTCGGGTTTGTGAAAGGTCTGGTTGACCATTTGCTCGCTGCGCACGTAGATAATCGCGGCCACGACGGCGATCAACACGATCGAACCAACCAAGAGCCTGCCCAACCAGGTAAAAATTGTTCGCATGTTTGCATTCTCCTTGTTGAATTGAACCCGCCAGCCTGCCATCGCAGCCGATCAAGCCCCCGAGTGGCGCTTGGTGCCGGCCAGCGGCCGCGCTCTGACGTTCCGAGTCAACTCGCGCGACTGGCGGCCGGCACGCCCGCGGGCGCTGCCGCAACCGCGGCCCGCAGCGCGGTATACGATTTTAAGAGCTCCGCCTCAACTTGGGCCAGCAGCGGGTGGCCAGAGGCCTTGCTCTCTTTCACCCACTGGTCGGAATAGCGCATGGCCTCGGCGCGATAGTAGGCCGCGTCGCGCACTTGCTCGCGCGGCAGGCGGAAGGTGGCAGCGTATAGATCGACCAGCGCCTCCACCAGCGGCTGACTGTCGGCCTGCCCGAAATACTGGCGGTGCACCACCCACCATTTCACCTCCAGGCGCGCCGCCTGTGCCACATCCAAGTCCTCCTGGTGAATGCGCTTGACCATGCCATAGAAGCGGCGCATGTAGGCTTCGGCCTTGGGGACGTCGTTATCCGGAAACGGCGCGGCGGCGATTTCCGCCTGGCCCACCAGGTAGGCCGCCTGGAGCGCCTGCCACACGTTCAGGCCAAAGGCCTCCTGCACCAGGCCGACGGACACTTGCAGCAATCGGCCCCAGCGTTTCTGATAATAGGCTTCCCAGTTCTCGGTTTCCAGGCGCGCCACGCGCGCCGGGTTGAAGGTGCGAATCGTCCTGGTTTTCATCAGGCTAACTCCGGCAGCAAACCAAAGGTGCGCAGCAGGCCCGCCAGGTCCCACACCCGGCAGGTGCGCTTAATCCGGCCATCGGCCATCGTCATCATACTTACCCCGCGCACCCGCACCGAGCGGCCGGTGGCCGGAATGTTCATCAAGCTGCCGCGATGGGTGCCGGTCAGTATCCAGGACAGCGCCGCGTTATTGCCCTGGATGACGATTTCTTCCGCCTCCAGGCGCAGGTCGGGAAAGGCGCGCAGATACAGGATAAACTTGGCACGCGCGGCAATCGGGCTGCGATGGCGGTCCGCGGCGGCGATGTCCTCTTCTTCATAATCAGGGGCATACAAGGCCGCCACCTGGTTGGCGTCGTGCGCGTTCCAAGCCTCAATCAAATTCTGGACTAACTGTGCTGTCGTATCAGACATAATCATCGCCATCAAAAAGGCCCGGATTGGCAAGGGTAGTGTATGAGACACGCCCCAGAAGCAACAGCCCAAACACTGATCAATTACTATCCAAAACAGCCCCTTAGCCCGGCCCCACGCCAATCTCGCGCGCCCACAGGCCGTCTGTTAGGCGCGCCACACCCGCTTTCAGGTGCCGCCGGTAGGTGCTGAATGGCAGGTCGAGCTTCTCAGCCACCTTTTCCTGAGTGGCCAGCGGCTGCAAGTAGGTGTGGTAAACGGCGCGATAAAGCTTGGCATCGCGCGCCGAGGCCTGCAGCGCTTCCACGCCCTCGCGCAGCAGCGCTTGAAGCACCGCCACGCGCTCGGCCGGCGCGGTTT
>JAYTFQ010000127.1:0-1813 GCA_043734225.1 Anaerolineales bacterium
GGGTCGCCCTGCGAGCCGCCGTCGCCCAGGCTCACGTACAGATAGCCGTCCGGGCCAAAGACCAGGTTGCCGCCGTTGTGGTTTGGAAACGGCTGCGCCACCCGCAGCAGGATTTGCGCGCTGTTGGGGTCAGCGTTGTTCGGGTCGCCGGCCAGGGCGTGATAGCGCGCCAGCCGCGTGTTGCCATTGGGGTCAGTGTAGTCCACGTAAAACTGGCCGCTCTGGGCATAGTGCGGGTCGAAGGCCAGGCCCAGCAGGCCCTGCTCCGAGCCGCCATGGGTGACCAGGCTGGAGAGGTCGATAAATGGCTGCGGCAGCGCCGCGCCATCTTTGATGATCTTGATTAGCCCGCCCTGTTCCGCCACAAACAGCCGGCCGCTGCCGTCGCCGGCATTCGTCACCAGCACCGGCGCGCTCAACCCCTTGGCCACCACGGTAAAGGTGTAGCCCCCGCCCGGCACGGCCGGTGCTGATGTCTGTGTGGCCGCGACGGCTGGGGCGGTTTTGGTTGGCGCCAGCGCCGAGGCGGCAGTCGTTGTCTGCGTGGGTGCCAAGGTGGCAGCGGCCGGAGTGTTCGCCGCTGTCGCCACGACAACAGCCGCGGTTGCTGCGCCGCTCGTTGGGGCCGCCGGGGTATTCGCGGCGGCCTGCGGCGCACAGGCCGCCAGGGTCAGCGCGGATGCGATTAAGACCACCAGTAATTTGTTCATAACACTCCCCGCCGAAACAAAATTAACAACATCAATCCAGCTTCAACCGTAAAGGCCGCGCTGTTGGCCAGCGCCAGCCCGGCCAGCCCCAGCACGGGCGTCAGCCCGACGCCCAATACGATGAACAGCCCCAGGGTAACCGCCGACAACAGCAGCGGGGTGCGGGCGTCCTTAAGCGAATAGAATGCGCGCGATCCGATCTCGATCAGCGAGTGGCCGGCCAGGCCCAGCAGGTACAGCCGCGCCGCCAGGATCACAAACGCCGAATCTTGCGCGGTGAAGGCCCGGCCCTCAAACACCAGTTTCACTGCCGGCTGCACCAGCACCAGGCTGGCCAGCGTCACCGGGATGGTCAGCGTCAGCAGGATCAGCACGGCCCGCCGCAGCAGGCGTTTGAATTCCGCTGCCTCGCCGCGCGCGATATGCTCGGCCAGCGTCGGCAGCAGCGCCGTGCCGGCCGCGGTGCCGATCACCGTCTCGGGCAGTTGCAAAATCAGCCAGCCATAGGCCAGCGCCGAAACGGCCCCGGTGCCCAGCCGCGAGGCCAGATTGTTGGTGGTGATAAACACCAGGTTGATCATGCCCAGCGTCAGCACGCGCGGCCCCATCAGCCGCAGTACGCGCCGCACGCTCGGGTCCGCCAGCGTAATTTCTGGGGTCCAGCGGAATTGGTAACGGATCAGCGCCGGTATCTGCACAGCGAGATGCAGCAGCGCGCCCAGGATGACGCCATACGCCAGGCCGTACACGCCAAAGCGCGGGCTGAGCACCACCAGGCCGATGATCTGGCCGACGTTGTACAGCAAGGGCGCGATGGCGGGCAGCCAGAAGTGCTGCTGGGCTTGCAGCGCGCCCATCACCAGGCCGCTGATGGAAAAGACGAGTGTGGCCAGCAGGTTGAGGCGCAGCAGATCGGCCACCAGGCTTTGCTGCGCTGCCGTAAAGCCCGGCGCCACCACCAGCCGCGCTAGCGGCAGCGCCGCGGCCGCCATCAGCGCCGCGCCGGCCGCCGTGACCACAAAGGCCAGGTTGACCACCCGCGAAAATAGCCGCCAGGCTGCCTCGCGGCCTTCGCCGCTGAGGGTGCCTGTCAGGATGGGGAT
>JAYTFQ010000128.1:0-18518 GCA_043734225.1 Anaerolineales bacterium
GATGACGTGGCGGTGGCGCTCGGCAAATGTGTGGCGCTGGCCGTGGGCGCGGGTGTTGTCGCGGCGGCGGACAACTGGCAGGCGAAGAGCATGACCGGGCCAACGAGGCCGGCCAGCCGGGCAAGCATGGAACGACGCATGACGATCCCCCTTCCGGTTGAACGATTATGTTGTAACGCCAGTAGGCGTTAAATTGTACCGGCTTTGGGCGGCGGCGCGACCGGCCCCGTCGCGATTAATCGTGGACCCGAAACGCGATGACGCTCAGCGCGCGCGGTGCGCCGCCCACCACTGCTCGAACTGGGCCGCGTCGCGCACGCCGCCGGTGGACATGGCGGTGTAGAGGTCCGGCCCGGTGGCGCCGTAGCGGTAGCCCTCGCCGTCATGAAGGTCATCCTTCAGGCGCAGGATGGCGGCGCGCTCCAGCTTGCCCAATGCCTGGCTGAGCAGCACGTGCCGGCGGCGGTGCACGTCGAACTGGGCCGGGCCATAGCCCCACAGGTCCAGCTTCCACACCACGCCCTGGTGCTTGAGCTGGATGCCCCAATACAGGCCGTGGTCAAAGCCCGGCCAGTTGCGGACGAAGTGGTTGGAGTAGGAGGCTTTCTGCACCAGAAACTGTTTGGTGATGGCGGCGCCGATCTCAAAAAACGTGGCCGTGTCCATGTCGTCCTTCAGCCGCACGCTCACATCCACGTCGCGCCGCACCAGCAGGCCCAGCGCCGCCGAGCCGCCCACCGCCGCCAGGCCAAACTTCTGGATGACGGCCAGCAGGCCCTCCTGGATGAGCAGCGTCTGCAATTCGTCTGCCAGCGCGTGGTGCTGGTCGAGCAGCTCCTGATCAGTTTTGCTCATGGGGCCTCAGCCGGCTCCCAGGTTCTTTTCCAGATTCTCCACCGCCTCCTTGGCCTCCTTGAGGCCAACGCCAGTCAGCTTCTGATAGACCTTGATGGCTTCCAGCTTGTTGCCGCCGCGCAGCACATCGGCGGCGGCAGTGAGGGCGGGGTTGAGAGCCGGCGCCTGATAGTTCAGCTTAAGCTGATCGAGCACGAAGTCCAGTTTGCGCTCCAGGTCAGCGACTTTGAGCTGCAAGGCGGTGATGCGGGCTGAGTCGTCCATGAAGGCTCCAGGTGAAAAAAGTTTGGGAGTATGGGAGTATGAGGGGAGATTATAGAGCATGCGGGCAGCCAGGGTTTGCTGGCGCCTGTGAGGAGGACTTCGGTGACGATTGAAGCGTCGCCAGGTCCTAATCCGCCGCCAGGTCTCAGATAAACACGGCCGGCGAAACGTGAAAGCGCCGGGCCAGCGCGCGAATCTGGCGCACGTTGAGATCGCGCTTGCCTGCCAGGACTTCCGACACGACGCCCTGCGAGCCGACCTCGGGAAAATCTGACTGCGTCAGCCCATGCTGGTCCATGAAAAAGCGCAGCATTTCCGCCCCGGCCAGCTCCGGCAGGGGAAAGTGTTGCTCTTCGTACGCTTCCAGCAGCATCCCCAGCGTGTCCAGCAGCCCATACAACGGATGACGCTCATTCGCGCCGACCTCATCGAGCAGCTCGTTCAAATGCCGCACGGCGCGATCGTAGTCGCGCTCGGTGCGGATGGTCAGAAACGTGCGCAACGGCAGCCAGTGCTGCTGCATTTCCTTAGTGGACAGGGTCATTTTTTCCAACTCCCCCGATCATATTCCACATGTGTCAGCACATGTCGAACATACACCTTGCTCCGATTGAAATGGATCGAAGCGATCAACCGATACTTGTTGCCGCCGATATTGAATACAACCCAATCACCGACCGCGTCAGCCGAAGGAAAGGTTTTTCGCAGTTCCGCGAAATTATCGAATTTCGTCCGGCGCACCACTTGAAACCAACGGAGCAGAGCCGTCCGACTCTCGGGATGCTGTTCCCAAAACAGGCGCAGCGCCTTCCTGGAAATGATGCGCACTTAAGCAGTATATCTCAAAATGAGATCAGGCGCAAATCGGTCGATGGCGGGACGCATTCAAAGTTGGTGGTCACTCTTCGACTACGCCTGGTATGCCGACCCCCGCGCGGGCTCTCCAATCCAATTCGTTTCGGGGGACACGTAAAGGCGCCGCGCTACGTAACAACGCCGGCTACCCCATCCGCTTCGCTCGGGGCGCTGCGCGAAAGCCAGCTTTCACAAGCCCGGTTCATTGGCAGCATCCTTTAGGGCCGGGCGCTGCTCATAACCCGTCGGCTTCAGCCACGGGCGGCGCTTGGGGGTACTCGTCCGCCGGCCGCCCGCCCAGCCCCACCCCCTGCACCACGCGCCCCTGGCTGAGCACATCCAGCCTGGCCACGGTGTTGGCCAGCACCTGCGGCCGGCGGCGCGCCAGCGGGGTGACGGCCGTGCCCAGCCGCAGCCGCGTGGTGGCCTGGGCGGCGGCGGCCAGGTCAATGCCGAAGCGCATGCTCACGCGTCCGCGCCCGCCGCCGCGCCCGCTTGCCAGGTGAGCAGCGTGCCGCCCTGCCCCAGCAGCAGCGTGCCGGGGAACACGCGCAGCCGCCACGGCTCCAGCTTGATGACCGAAAACGCGTCGGCGGTGGGGCTCTTCCAGGCCGGCACGATGCCGGGGTCGTAGCCCACCGGGCTGGGGCCATTTTTGAACAGGTCCCAGACCATGCTGCGAGTGGCGTCGTCATAGGCCAGCGTGGCGCGGCAGTCGGCGATGGCGTTGTCGTGCGTGGGCGCCCAATAGCTGACCGAGGCAAATGGGTTGGCGCCCAGGTGGGCGCGCTTGACGGGCGTGGGCGTGGTGCCCACCCAACCCACCAGCCGCGCGCCGTCCCACACCCAGATGGGGTGCAGCACGCGCGAGCGCGGCCGGCCGTGGGCGTCGACCGTGGCCACGCTGGCCCACACCGTGCGGTGGGCCATGGCCACAAAGGCGGGGGCGGTTTCGCTCAGGTCACTCATCGCGGCTTCAGCCTCGTAGAGAAATCAGGGATGCGGGTAGAGCGAATTGTGCTGGGGCGCCAGCGGCGAGTAGAGCACGGTGGCCGGCTGGCCGGGCTGCAAGGCGGGGCCGGGCGGGTTGAAGGTGCTGACTTTGCCCTCGAACGATTGGCCCTGCGCCTGGAAGTGATACCAGATATTCCACGGGTGCTGGTTGTTCACTCGCACCGCCAGGTTCTGCTCCACGCGCGCGATTTTGCCAGGCGCGGCATCGCCCAGCCGCAGCACATCCACGGTGCGTTTGGCGGCCTGGTAACGCGCGGCGGCCAGCCCGCCGCCCACCACCAGGAAGACGAGCCCCAGCAGCAGGAACGGCAAGCCCACAAAGGCGGTGATGACGCCGACCGTCAGCGCCCCACCAACCACGCTGAACACGGCGCCCAGGATGAGAAAGACCAGGCCGACCACGCCCGTGCCGTCCGACCACATCAGCTTAACGGCGTAGCTGGGAGCCACCGGGCGCGGCGCGGGCGGCGGGGTGGGCGGCGTGTAGAGGCTGCCGGCGGCCGGCGCGGCGGCAGCGCTGGGCAGCGCCAGCGGCCCGCCGCAGCGATCGCAGTTCGATTGGAAATTCTGGTAGTTGGTGCCGCACCAGGGACAGGTGACCATCATTAAGCGCCTCGCTTTGCGGGTTGGTTGATGAGGGCGAGTGTACTACGAAAGGCGGCGAGCAGCAGCGGCCCGTGCGTTGTCACCGAATAGCAATGACAAACCTGCCAGGTTTTTGAAACCTGGCAGGTTTTAACATTGAAGAACACCCTGCGCGAGCTGCGCGCCGAGCGCGGCTGGTCGCAGGCCGACCTGGCCGAGCAGCTGGATGTCTCGCGCCAGACGGTGAATGCCATCGAGACCGGCAAATATGACCCCGGCCTGCCGCTGGCCTTTCGCAGCGCGCGGCTGTTTCGGCAGCCGATCGAGGCCATCTTCCAGCCGGAGCGCGAGGCCGCGCGCTGAGGCACCGCGCTGACAACTAAAAAACGAAGGGGATGAAGCGCCGGGTCAGGCGGCCGGCTGAAACAGCGTGAGCTGCATGCCATCCGGGTCTTGCAGCCGGGCGTTGCGGTCGCCCCAGGGCGTAACCACCGGCGCGTGCACCAGGGTGGCGCCGTTGGCCAGCAGCCGCGCGATGGCGGCATCCAGGTCCGGCACGCGCAGCGCCAAGCGCACCGGGCCGCTCACGCGCCGGCCGACTTCAATGCCGTCGATCAGCTCGGCCTGGGCCTCGTCGAAAATCTCCAGAGTGGCCGTACCCATGTCGATGATCAGCGCACGGCCCTGGCCGTTGTTCCAAATCTGAGCCGGCTCCAGGCCCAGCCCGGTAGTGTACAGGCGGACGAGGCGGTCGTAGTCGGAGGTGGTGAGGGCGACGCGAAGTTCCATGTCAGGTTCCTTACTGGCCCGCCTGCCGCGGCGGCCCGAGCACTTCAATGTCATGTTTGCCGGCCAGGGCCTGGCGCACGCGCATGCCCGCGTCGGGCGCGTCCCCGGCCGCGGCCAGGCCTTCGGCCAGCGCTTCAAAGTAGGCCTCAAACCCGGCCGGGGAAATCACGATCAGCAGTTTGGCCGGCGCCGGCTCGTCGTTCCAAAAGGTGTGCGCCTGGCCGGCCGGCACCAACACGTAGGCGCCGGCTGGGCCGGGCAGGGTTTGGTCGCCGGCCAGGAAGCTGAACGAGCCTTCGACCACGTAAAACCCTTCGTCGGTGAGGCGATGCGCGTGCACCGGCGGGCCAGAGATGGCGGGCGCCGAGGTCCACTCGATGAGGGCATAGCCGGCCGCTGGGCCGCTCTGGAGGAAGCGCAGGGTGTGGCCGGGGGGGAGCGAGACGGTTTTGAACATTAGCCTGAACCCCTATCACCGATGCATGCGCGGAGTCTAGCGTGGGATGAAGCGTTGCGCCAGCGCGACGACGTTGACGCATGGAGGGCTCGATGACAGACCTGCCAGGTTTTGCAAAGCGCCTGGCAGGTCTCATCAAGGGAAATCTTTGATCGCTTCGATTTACTTCGTAGGCTCCACTGAGACCGGCCGGGCTTTTGTAATCGGAGCAACACCTGGGGCTTGGCCCCGCAAAGATGGGGCCTTGTGCCCCAGGCTATGACAGCGCGCCGGCTACTGCCGGCTAGAACGTGTGCAGCACGCTTTAGCCGGTGGTAACCGGCGCAAGGGCTAGCACGGGGTGCACGGCCCCGCCGTTGGGGCCAAACCCCGCGCGGGGGCGGATGGGCGACGGACGACGGACTGGCGCACGACGGGCTGGCGCACTTCCCAATCGCGCGCAATCGGCTAAACTGCTGGGCTGTGTTTCCCACTGACCGCCGGGCCGCGCGCGAGCATGGCCGTCGTCCAATCATGCCTCTGGAGTCTCAACCGTGACCCTGAACAACCTGCAACACGATCTGGAGCAAGCCCTGGCCGAAATGTCCATCCTGGACGTGCACTCGCACCTCACCAGCGGCCGGCTGGCCGCGCGCGGCCTGCACGACATCCTGCTGTATCACATGGTCATCAGCGACCTGTACGCCGCCGGCTGCCCCAGCGGGCACGGCCTGACCGATTTTCCCGACGCGCCCAGCGTGGACGAGGCGCATCAGCGCCTGGCCGAGGCGCTGCCCTACCTGCCCCAAATCCGCAACGGCAGCATGGCCTGGGGCATCCGCCTGATCCTGCGCGATCTGTATGATTGGGAGGCGCCCATCACCGCCGACAACTGGCAGCGGCTGGACGGGCTGATCCGCGAGCGCGCCGGCGACCGGGCCTGGGCCGACTCGATTCTTGACCGCTGCCACATCCAGCGCACCAGCGCCGAGCTGCGGCTGCGCGGCCAGGGCCAGGCGGATGACCGCTTGCAGTATTCGGCCGAGTGGGGCTGCTTCACGCGCAACCAGCCGGGCGAGATGGATACCGCGCTGGCCGAGCTGGAGCGCTGCTGGAGCCAGAAGCCGCAGGGCGCGCCGGCGGTTGGCCCGGCCGCGCGCCCGGCCGGCGAGGCGCGCATCTACACGCTGGCGGATGTGCACGCCGCGCTGCACTATTACATCGCCAGCCTGCCCTTCGCGCGCATCCTGTCGCTGGCCACGCACCTCTCCACTGACATCGACTATCGCCTGGTGGGTGAGTCTGAGATGGAAGCCGCCCTGGCCCGCCGGCCGCAGGCTGGGCTGGCCGAGCGCGGCGTGTATGCCGCCTATGTGCACGAGCGCTTCCTGACCGCTCTGGAGCAGCACGCCGGCGAGATCGTCTTTCAGTTCAGCCTGGGGGCCGAGGCGCTGCCCTATGGCACCGGCGCCCGGCTGGGGCAAAGCACCCTGGCCCAACTGGCGGAGATGATCGCGCGCCACTCCCGGCTGCGCTTCCAAGCGCTGCTGGCCAGCCGCCACGCCAACCAGACCCTGTGCACCTTCGCCCGCGAGCTGCCCAACTTCAGCCTGGCCGGCTACTGGTGGCACGGCTTTTTTCCCAGCGTCATCAGCCAGTTCATCGACGAGCGGCTGGATATGGTGCCGGCCAACAAACAGATCGCTTTCTTCTCCGACGCGTACTGCGTGGAGTGGAGCTACGGCAAGTGGCAGATCGTGCGCCAACTGCTGGCCGGGGCGCTGGCGGCGCGGGTTGAGCGCGGCCAGTACAGCCTGGACGACGCGCTGTCCATTGCGCGCACCATGCTCTATGAAGCGCCTCAGACGCTGCTGGGGATGCAGCCGCGGGCCGGGGCCAACTAAAGATAATCCCGACAACGCAACGCGGGGGCGAGCGATACTCGCTCCCGCGTTGCGTTATCGGGAACCTGTCATTCCTCTGTCGTCTTCACCCGGAACGCATACCGCCCCGCCCCCACCCGCGCCACCAGCCCGTCATCGGCAGTGCCCACCTCGCGCACGCCTTCGGCCAGTCTCAGCGGCACGCCGCTCTCGGTCACCTGGCTGGCCGAGGCGGCCGGCAAATGCACCAGCGCCTCAGTGTTGGCCGGCAGCGTCACTGCCAGCTCAAACACGCCCGGCGCGCGCTTCCAGCCGGTCTCAATGCGGCCATAAGGCGAGTCGTGCGCGGCGCGGGCGTGAGTCAGGCTGCCGCCCGGGCGCGGGTGGATGATGATGCGCTGATAGCCCGGCGCCTGCGGATCGATCTCGATCCCGGCCACCACACGGTACAGCCAGTCGCCAATCGCGCCATAGGCATAGTGGTTGAACGAGTTCATGCTCGCATCCTGGAAGGTGCTGTCGGGTCGCTGCCCGTCCCAGCGCTCCCAGATGGTGGTGGCGCCTTGGGTGATGGGGTAGAGCCAGGAGGGGTATTCTGTCCGCTCCAACAACGCATAGGCCACGTCCAGATAGCCATGCTGGCTGAGGGCGTGCGGCAGCAGCGCCGAACCCAGGAAACCGGTGGTCAACTGGTTGCCGCGCCGGCGCACATCGTCCGCCAGCCGGCGGGCGGCCTCCGCCGCCAGCTCGGGCGGGAGCAGCTCGAACGCCAGCGCCAGCACATAGCCGGTTTGGGTGTCCGCGCCCACCCGCCCGCCGGGGGTGACGAATTCGCGCTTGAAGGCGGCCTTGACATGCGCCAGCAGCGCGGCATAGTCGGCGGCCTCCTCTGCCCGGCCCAGCACCGCTGCCGTCTGCTGCATCAGCCGGGTGGAATATGCAAAGTACGCGGTGGCAATCAGATCGGTGTTGGTGACCGGGTTCGGCCAGCGCGGATCCGGCGCCAGCACTGCCAGCCAATCGCCATAGTCGCCGGGCGCGGCGCGCAGCACGCCCTCGCGGGCTCGTTGCCGCATCCAGCCCACCCAGGCCGCCATGCTGTCGTATTGTTGCGCCAGGATGCCCTGGTCGCCGTAACACTGATAGATGATCCAGGGGCAAATCACGGCCGCGTCCGCCCAGCCGGCGGCGCCAAAATCGCGCGTCACACCCGGCACGCCTGGCGTCACGTGCGGCACGGCGCCCTCAGCGGTCTGGTCGGCGGCCAGGTCCTTCAGCCAGCGGGCCGCCAGGCCGGCCAGGTCAAAGTTGAAAGCGCCAGTGCGCATGAAAACCTGCGCGTCGCCGGTGTAGCTCACGCGCTCGTCGCGCTGCGGGCAATCGGTGGGCACTTCCAAAAAGTTGCTTTTCTGCGACCAGACCAGGTTGCGCTGGAGCTGGTTGATCAGCGGGTGCGAGCACTCAAATTGTCCGGCCGGCGGCATGTCCGAATGCACGACGATGCCGGTCAGGTCGTCCAGCGCTGGCTCACCGGGATAGCCGGCCACAGCCACATAGCGGAAGCCGTGATAGCTGAAGTGCGGCTCGAACACTTCCACGCCGCCGCCCTTGAGCACATAGCAATCCGTCTGCTGGGCGGTGTTCAAATTGGTGGTGTACAGATTGCCAGCCGCGTCCAGCACCTCGGCGTGCCGCAGCGTCACCGCCGTGCCGGCCGGGCCCTGCACGCGCAGCCGCGTCCAGCCGGTGAAGTTCTGGCCCATATCCGCCACCAGCGTCCCGTCCGGCGTCCGAAAGAGAGCGATCGGCCGGATCTCCTGGATGCGGCGCACCGGCGGACCTTCCTGCGCCACCAACGTATCCAGGCTGTGGTCGGCGAGTTTCACCGGCGACCAGTCGTGGTCGTCGTAGCCGGCCTCGGTCCAGCCGGTCCGCTCCAGGCGCGCGTCATACTCCTCGCCGTTGTAATTGTCTGACTTCAAGATCGGGCCGGCAGCCGCCTTCCAACCGGGACCGGTGCCCACCACCTGCACCCGCCCATCGGCATAGGTGATTACCATCTGCGCCAGCAGCGCCAGCCGGTCGCCATAGTTGTTGCGCTGAAAGGCCGAGCCGACATAGGAGCGATACCAGCCGTCGCCCAGGATCACGCCAATAGCGTTCGGGCCCAGGCGCAGGGCATCGGTGACGTCATAAGTTTGATACTGCAAACGCCTGGCGTAAGCCGTCCAGCCTGGCCGGAAGAGCCAATCGCTGACGCGCGCGCCATTCAGCGCCAGCTCATACAATCCGTGGCTGGTGATGTAAACGCGCGCCGAGCGCACCGCGCCATCCACCACAAACGTCCCGCGCAGCATGGGCGCCGGCCCGGGGAGGCTGACGTCCTCGGGCAAGCCCGGCTCGATCCAGTGGGCCTGCCAGTCTGCGGCGCGCAGCAGGCCCATCTCCCAAAAGGCTGTCTCGCTCCAGGCCGAGGCCTGCCCCTGCCCGTCCCAGGCGCGCACCTTCCAATAGCAGCGCCGACCGGACCCCAGCCGCGCGCCGCCATAGGGCTGGAAGCGCGAGGCCTCCGTCTGCACTCGCCCAGAATCCCACTGCGCGCCGTTGTCCTGCGACAGCGCCAGCGGATCGTCCGCAACCAGAATTTGATACGCCGTCTGTACGGCGCTGCGTGCCGGCGACTCCAGCCGCCAGCTCAGCCGCGGCGGCCAGGCCTGAATACCGAGCGGATTGGCGGCGTATTCGCAGGCCAGACCGCAGACGCGCAGGGATGAGAGCGGCAGCACCCGGTAACTCATGTTGACCCGTCGAGGTCGACGCCAAAGTCGGTGTGCAGCAATTGCCAGAAAGCGTCGTCATCAATGGCCGTTTCGCGCTTTTGGCCGTGCTCGGTGACGAGGTAGCGCCGGTCGCTGAGGGTGATGCGGCCGGCGGGCGTGGCCAGTGAGCAGATGCGATGCTGCGTGAAGTGCGACTCGGGCGCGGTCTGCTGATAAACGCACATCGGCTCGAAGTCGGCGGGGAAGGCGCGCGGCTGCAAGCTGAAGATGTACTGGCGCTCGGCGGCGGCGGCGGCGCCGGCCTCCTGCATCCAATAGACCCAGCGCTGGCCGTCCTCGTCCAGCCCGAACACGCGCGCGCCCTGCGCCTGCGGGCGGCCGGCCGCCAGCCGCAGCGGTTCCACGAACGAGTCGCCAAAGCCCACATCGGCCAGCCACGGCCAGCCATCCGCGTCGGCCGGGCACACCACCCGCAGCGCCAGATGATCGAACTCCGGGCCCAGGCCGCCGTCGCCGCCAAACACCCGCGCCGAAAGGTGCGCAACTTCATAGCCCAGGCTGAGCAGCAGCCAGCCGAACAGGCCGTTTAGCTCATAACAAAAGCCGCCGCGCCGGCGCGTGACGAGCTTGTCGAACAGGTCGGGCAGCGCCAGGCTCAGCCGCCGGCCGCGGCCAATATCCAGGTTCTCGAACGGCACCGCGTACAGGTGCGCCATGTGCAGCGCGCGCAGCGTTTCGGCGGTAGGCGCGAGGGGGCCGTGATAATGGATGCGGTCAAGGTAAGCGCTGAGGTTCATTGAAGCTCATCGAGGAAGAAGCGAATGGAATTCGCGGCTGATGGCCCGCGGCCGCCTCACTCCCCCGCGCTGTCGTAGGCCTGCTTCAGCCAGGCGAGCAGCTCTTTGTCCACTTCCGTGGCGTCGGTCACAAACACCTTGTATTGGCACATGCCGCCCGGCGCCTGCGGCTCCAGGCGCGCGCTGGCGGGCAGGCCCTTCAGGTTCAGGCCCACTTCCAGCCGGCTCTTGGTGCCTGGCCCCAGCATGGCAAACTGCTTCTTGCGCCGCAGGCTCAGATACGTTTTCTTGGGCGCGGTCTCAAATGGCCCGAGCTGGCCGATGGCGGCTATCACCTTGTCGTGCAGCGGGCGCAGGCCGGCCTTGGAGCCGGTGTACAGCTCGTCCGTCTTTTCATCCGGCGCGGCGGTGGCGCCGGGCGCCGCGCCGCTGCCTTGCGCCAGATAGAACTTGGTCAGGCTGTTGGCGTCGCCGTGGCCCAGCCCCAGCTCGCGCTTGTAGAAGTCGCGGATCTCGCCGTGTTTGGCCAGCCCGCTCTTGCGCGCCAGGGCAAACAACTGGTCCGAGGTCTTGCCGGTCTTGGCCTGAATGTTCTTAAGCTGAGTCTGAAATGCCTGTTCGACAGCGTCCATACGTGCTCCATTCTCAACTGGCCGGCACGTGGCTGACACATAGTCGCAGCGCAGCCCCTACGGGTTTTCTCAGCGCTCTCCGCGGTGCAAATTCTGCTCAGTTCATCCGGTGCCGAGCCAGCCCTTCCAATCGACATCCAGCCACTGATAACCGTGCCCCAGCTTTTGCAGCGGCGGCGCGGCGAATTCAAGCTTGATGAGCGTGGCGCCGGCGATGGTGTCCGGCTGTTTGGTTGGCAGACCGCGCAGCACCAGCCGGTCGTCGGTCTGCTCAATGCTCAGCGGCATGCCGTCGGCCAGCAGGGAGGCTCGTAAGAGCTGGGTCTTCAGGCCGCCGATGGCCAGCTCGCTGCCCGGCCAGCGCGTCACCCAGAAGTAGGCGGTGCTGCCCTTCAAGCTCCACAGGCCGGTGGGCATGGATTCCAGCCGGCCGGCGATGCGGTCCACCTCGCCATACACGGCCTCGTGGTTGGTCGCCAGCCAGTGGCCGACGGCCTCCAGCCGCTCCACGGCCTCGGGCGGCACGCCGCCATCCGGCGCCGGGCCGATGTTCAGCAGCAAGTTGCCGGCCCCGGCCGCGGCCGAGTTCAGCATGCCCACCACCGCGCGCACCGAGTGCCAGTCAGGCGAGATGGGCATATAGCCCCAGGCGCCGTTGAAGGTCATGCAGGCTTCCCAGGCGCGGCCGGCGGCCTCGGGGGTGACGTGCTCCTCCGGCGTGCCGTAATCCTCGTTCAGCAGCGAGCGGTTGTTGATGATGATCCCCGGCTGAAGCTGGCGCGCCATCTGGTTCATCTCCATGGCTTCCCAGCGCGCGGGCGTTTCCAGCGGCCACGACACGTCGTACCACAGGATGTCGATCTGGCCGTAGTTGGCGCACAGCTCGCGCACGCAGCCCTGGGTGAAATCCAGAAAGCGCCGCCGGGCGGGCTCGTCCGTGGCGCACAGCGCGCCATCCGGGTGGTGCCAATCCATCAGCGAGTAATAGAAGCCCACTCGCAGGCCAAACTCGCGCGCCGCCGCCACGTACTCGGCCACCAGGTCGCGCCGCGGTCCGAGCTTGACGGCGTTGTAATCCGTCTGCTGGGTGTCCCACAGGCAAAAGCCTTCGTGGTGCTTGGTAGTCAGCACCATGTACTTCATCCCGGCCTGCTTCGCCAGCCGCGCCCACTCGCGCGCCGGGGTTGGGCCGGGCCGCCAGGTGGGCGCCAGCTTTTCGTATTCGGGGATGGGGATGCGCTCGCGGTTCATCACCCACTCATGGCGGCCCAACTGTGAATACAGGCCCCAGTGGACAAACATGCCGAAGCGCGCCGCGTGCCACCAGCGCATGCGGTCGGCGCGGGTGGCGGCGATTTGCTGCTCGTATTCATCAAGCGTCATCTATGATTCCTCGCTTCGCTTTCAGTAGGTTGTTGAGGATCAGCCACGCCGGGACTTGGCCGGCGCCAGGCGACCTGCAGGGGCAACTTTAACCTGCTTGGCCACGGCCGACGGCCGGACCACGTCCCACACGACGTCAGGGTGCTTAGCCGCGACCTGCAACAAAACACGGGCCGGACCATCTGGCAAGCGCCGACCCTGCTCCCAATTCCGCAAAGTCTTAACGCTGATCCCTAACAGAGCGGCAAACTCATTTTGCGACAGCCGATAGTTGTCCCGAATGCGCTTGACGTTGGGGCCATCCACAGTAAAGGCCCGGGAAGGCCTTTGCTCGCCGCGCAGGATTGCGCCGCCTTCGCGCACACTGGCAAGCAATTCCTTAAACACATCGTCTTTCATGGCCGGTTAGCCCACCTTCAGCGGCGGCCCCATCAGCTCCATGCCGTGCGCTCGTAACAAATCCGTGTCCTGCGGCGGCATGGCGTTGGCCTTGGTCGTCTCGCGGAAAAACGCTTCCATCTGGCCGGCCGGCGTGAACGTGATTAGGATGCGGCCGCGGCCCGCGCCCACATGCGCCCAGACGTGCGGCACCAGGCGCGGCGCCAGCACCGAGTCGCCCGGCTTGAGCGTAAAGCGCTCGGCGCCAATCTCAAACACGAACTCGCCTTCCAGGCTATAGAAAACTTCGTCCTGGGCGACGTGCAGATGCCGCGGCGGGCCGCCCGGGGCGTGAAAGATGTTCTCCAAAATGAGCAGGCTGCCGCCGCTGTCCTGCGCGGTCACCTTGTAATCAATGTGGCTGATGCCCAGCCCGCGCCGCTCGCCGAAGCGATCCTGGCCGGCGGCTACGCGCACCGGCGCCGGGTTCGAGCCGCCGGGAGTGGATGGTATCTCGCTCATGTAAACCTCCTGATCGATCCGCTTAAGTGCCCGTCTGCCAAAACGGCGACGTGAGCCCCATCTGCCCGAAGATATCGGCCACCTGCTCGGCGCTGAGGCCATGATACTCCGGCGATAGGCGGTTGTGATACCACAGTTTCGACAAATCCCAAACCTGGCGCGGGGTCAGCGTCTCGCCGGCCGGCCCGCCCACCCCCGCCTGCCACTCGCGCAGCGTGTCTTCCGACCGGAAGAAGCGCATGGTGGCTCAGGTGTGCACCAGGTCGTCGTACCAGTGCGCGAAGGGAACCCGGAGGTGCACCAGCGCGCCGCTGCTCATCACTTCTCCGCCGGCCAGCCGCAGCCGGATGGCATCGCCGCTGGCCGCGCACACCGAGCGGATCTCCGCCTCCTCGGCGTGCAAGGCAGCGGCGATGCCAAACGTATCCCAGGCGCAGTTGGCGAAGTATTCTTTGCCGGCGACGATGGTTTGGAAGGGCGTTGCAACGGCCGAGAAGGGATGGGCCATGCGGATGCGCAGGGGGGCCGCGCCCGGCTCGAGGAACAGCGCGTGGCGCTCGTGCAGCGCGCGCAGCAGGGCCCCGGCCTCGTCCACGGTCAGCCCGAAGTGCCGGGCCACATCGGCGGCCGAGGGCGCGCCGGCCGTGGCGGCGAAGTGACCGTAGATGAAGGCGCGGGCAGGCCAGAGGAGCGAGTCAGCCATCGTCGTGCCAAATTACAGACGCGTCAGCAACTTGTCGTATTCGGCATGCGACCCAATCCAGAACCCGACAAGATCCTCTTTGTCGCGCAAGGCGAGCGCCCGATAGCCCAATCCAGCGCGCACAGAATAGATTTGCTTGGACGAATGGATTTGCTTGAAACGTAGACTTGGGTGATACGGATCTTGTTCGAAAAGCTTGTAAGCCTGGCGTGCCTGCTGGCGAACCTGATAGGGCAATGCCTCATAGGCACGGCGAAACCGCACCGTGGTTTGCGACTTCACAGATTGTTTGGGTCCAGGGGCTTCGTCTGTCCCGAGCGATGCTCTTTCAGTGCCTCGTCCGCCAACTTTGCCAGCACATCCTGCGACTGCGCAAAGGCCTCGGCCCAGCGCTTTTCGGAAGCCAGCTCTTGAAGAATGAGTTCAGCCAGGGCATCTTGATCTGAGGCAGGAAGCTTGGCAGCTTCCGCAAAAGCGTGTTCAAGTTTAGTCATATCTAACTCCTCATTTCTGTACCGCAATTTTACATCCAATTCATGCGCCTGGCTGCCGGTCACACTTGGAATCGAGGGTCAGCGCGATTTATTTCCCCTTGGCGGCAGCCTTTTTCGCCGCTGTTCGCGTGGCGACGTTCTTCCAGAACTCATTGTGCGGCGTGGTCCGCCCCGCCAGCATGTCTTGCCTGGATTTTTCCAGTAACGCCGGGAAGCGCGGCGAGCTGCTTAGGATCAAGTCAGTTTCCATATTTGATGCATCCTGGCCATAGCGTAACCGCAAATGGGCTAGAACGGCTCCAGGTCGTGGGCCAGATCAGCGATCAGCCCGAGCTGCGGCGCTGCCCAACGAGCATCGCTGTCCACTTCGGAGATACCGTGGCCTCTAAAGCCCCACTGGCCAGCGTGGCCCGCAAATAATCCACAAAGTACTCATCGAGGCCACACATACCTTGAATTCATAGGAGCGGCCCGGCGTCTGGTTGCCAGAATGGAAAGGCGATTTGACCGGTCTCTACCATGGCTCAAGTCTGACTCGCCAACGAGTCATCTTCTTCCACCGGATGCCGCATCCCCACATTCGGGTCTTCCGCCCGGCCGCGGTCGTGCTCGCAATCCATCGCCACCGGCAGCAGGGCGCCGGGCACCACATACGCGCCGCTCTCGGGGAAGGTCATGCCCGTCCAGGCTTCCCACTCCTTGATGGTGCCTTCGACCGCCAGCGTGTTCGGCGCCAATTTGAGCGTCTCTGCCCCCAGCCGCCAGTGCACGCGCAGCCACGGGTCGAAGGGCGCGCCATCGGGCCGGGTCCAGCGCATATAGCGTTCCATCGGCGTCAGCGGGTAACGCGTCTTCCAGGTGGGGCGCACCGGCGCGATGAGGGCGCTGGCGCCGTCCCGGCGCGCCAGGGCTTTCATCTCCAGCAGGACCGCGCGGCTGAGCGATTGGCCTTGGTGCTGCGGCGCCACCACTGCTGCCAGCGCCGAAAAGGTGTTGGGCGCCCGGCCGTGCAGGTGGTCCTGCTCGGCGCGGGCGATGATCTCGTCAATCGTCTCGGGCAGATCGTCCAGGCTGCCATCCCACACCAGCGGCACGGTGTGGCCGTGCGCGATCAGGGTGTCGTCCGGATCGCACAGCAGCAGTTGATAAGCGGCAAAGGTCTCATAGATCAGGTGCCAGTGCGGGTTGTTGCCATGCAGGAGGAACGGCGGCCAGGCGGCAAAGCTGTTGGCATCGATCTGCGGCATGAGGTCGGGGCGCTGGGCCAGGGTGAAAAGGGTGTAGGCCATAGTGATTTTTACGGGCCGGCTACGTCCTTCCATGGCAACCAGCCAGCCTGTTTGCGGTCGCCGCCAGCGGCTTTCAAAGCTGCCAGGGCCTGACGCGCCGCCCCAAGGTCTTCTATTGTCTCGAGCCACTCAACCAGGGCTTCCCAATCCTCAGCGCTCAAAACCGCAAAACGCTTGCCCTTGGCCGAAACAAATGGACCCCTTGTAAAGCCTGTAGTCCTGTCATGTTACGCCGTTGCTTTCTTTTCCAACCGCCAGGTATGAGTCTACCTCAGCCGAGCCAGACATACCACCCGACCACTTTCGCGCCAATGATAGACCTTTGAGACGCGCTTATTAAGGAAGCCCGACTAAGGCCAGCACCGTCGCCCACGCTGGCGCATTCCTGATCCCCGACACGGCCCCGCTCGACTTTTGACCGCTCCGGACCAACCGGATACAATCCGCCGGCGAACAGGCGTCTATCAGCGCCTAACACGGAGGGCCACGCCATGCCTGCTTTAGCTTCCGATTACATCGGCGCCATCCCCGGATATTACGACCGCTATCTGCGCGCGCTGTTGTTTGACGAGTACGCCGCCGACCTGGCGCGGCGGGTGCGCGTGGGGCCGGCCGGGGCGGTGCTGGAGACGGCGGCCGGCACCGGCATTGCCAGCCGCCATTTGCGCGACGCGCTGCCGGCCGAAACGCGCCTGGTGGTGACCGATCTGAACGAGCCGATGCTGGCCATTGCCCGGACCAAATTTCAGGCGGGGGAGAGCGTGGAATTTCGCACCTCCAATGCACAGCACCTGGAATTTCCAGATGCAAGCTTCGAGGCCGTGGCGTGCGAATTCAGCCTGATGTTCTTTCCGGACAAGCTGGCGGCGGCCGGGGAAGCGGCGCGGGTGTTGAAGCCGGGCGGCGCGTTCGTGTTCAACGTGTGGGACTCGTACGCCCACAACGAACTGGCCAAGATCATCAACGATTGCCTGATCGGCCTGTACGGCGAGCGGCGGCCGCTGTTCTATGACACGCCCTTCGGCTATTATCAGATTGATGAGATCCGCGAAATGCTGCGCCAGGCCGGCTTTGGCCCCATTGAGATCAGCGTGATGCCTAAAGTCGGACACAGCCCCTCGGCCCACGACGCCACGTTGGGCTTCGTCATGGGCACACCCGCCTGCTTGCAGATTGTGGAGCGCGGCGACCCGCCGCTGGAGGCCGTGCTGGATGCGGTGGAGCAGGACATACGCGCCGCCCTCGGGGCAGGCGAAATCGCGGCCAAAATGCAGGCGATTGCATTCGAGGCCTATCTGGCCTGAGCCTGCCCACCGGCCTGGCAGTCGCTGGCTACTGCCATCTTCCTACTGCCTTCTGCTTTCTGCCCACTGCCTACTGCTTTCTGCCCGCTTAGAAAGGCTCCCCATGACCCTCCTCACTTCCGCCGCTGCCCGTGCCCAAGCCTACCTCGACGCTCTGCCCGAACGCCGCGTGGCGCCCACGCCGGCGGAGGTGGCCAAGCTGGCGGCGCTGGACGTGCCGCTGCAAGACGCGCCGCTGGACCCGGAGCAGGTGCTGGCCGAGCTGGACACGCACGGCTCGCCGGCGACCGTGGCCAGCGCCGGCCCGCGCTACTTCGGCTTTGTCACCGGCGGCTCGCTGCCAGCGGCGCTGGCCGCCAACGTGCTGGCCGCCGCCTGGGATCAGAACGTGGCCTACCGCGTCATGTCGCCCACCGCCGCCACGCTGGAACAGGTGGCGCTGCGCTGGCTGGTGGGGCTGTTCGGCCTGCCGCCCGGCACGGGGGCCGGCTTTGTCACTGGCGCGACGATGGCCAACTTCACCGCCATCGCCGCCGCCCGCCACGCGCTGCTGGCCCAGGCCGGCTGGGACGTGGAAGCAGACGGCCTGTTTGGCGCGCCGCCCATCAGCGTGGTCGTCGGCGCCGAGGTGCATGCCTCGATGGTGAAGGCGCTGGGGCTGGCCGGCTTTGGCCGCGAGCGGGTGGTGCGCGTGCCGGTGGATGGCCAGGGCCGCATGCGAGCCGAGGCCCTGCCGGCGCTCAACGGCCCAACCCTGGTGTGCGTGCAGGCCGGCAACGTTAACACCGGCTCGTTCGATCCGGTGGGCGAGATTTGCGCCGCCGCGCACGCCGCCGGCGCCTGGGTGCATGTGGACGGCGCCTTTGGGCTGTGGGCGGCAGCGGCGCCCGGCCGCGCCCACCTGGCCGCCGGGCTGGCCGAAGCCGACTCGTGGGGCACCGACGCGCACAAGTGGCTCAACGTGCCCTATGACAGCGGGCTGGCCTTTGTGCGCGACCCCGAAGCGCTGCGGGCGGCCATGTCGGTCAGCGCCGCCTATCTGATCCAGGGCGAGATGCGCGAGCCGGCCCAGTTCACCCCCGAGCTGTCGCGCCGGGCACGCGGGGTGGAGGTGTGGGCGGCGCTGCGCTCACTGGGGCGGCAGGGGCTGGCCGAGCTGGTGGAGCGCAACTGCCGCCAGGCGGCGCGCTTCGCCGAGGGCCTGCGCGCCGCCGGCTGCGACATCCTGAACGAGGTGGTGCTCAACCAGGTGCTGGTGTCATTCGGCGACGACGACGCGACCCGGCGCGCCATCGCCGCGCTGCAGGCCGAGGGCACCTGCTGGTGCGGCGGCACCGTTTGGCAGGGGCGTGCCGCCATGCGCATCAGCGTCTCAAGCTGGGCCACGACCGACGCGGATGTGGAACGCAGCCTGCGGGCCATGCTGAAAATCAAGACCACGACTCGCTGAACATGGAACATGACACCCCCCGGATTTAATAATCTGGGGGTGTTGCATTTTAAGGGCTGGGCTAGGCAAAACGAAGACCTCCGGCTAAAGTTTTGTTGGCGAACA